>JAGNRX010000022.1:8647-10870 GCA_017988355.1 Bacteroidales bacterium
TTTCTTTGATTCAGCAAATTCTTTCTTTGATTCAATTTTCTGTCTCTTTGATTTAATTTCTTGAAGTTTAGTTTTACAATCACTAATTATTTCGTCAGCTTCTTCCTTCTTATCTAAAATATCTCCTAAAACTTCAATTATATCGTACATCCCCTCTATTTCATTGGTTTCTTTAAAAGAGATTATAGGGATTTTAGATGACTCAATTGTTTCAAACATTTTCTTTGTAAAGATTGAAGAGGTAATAACAAGGTCTGGTTGCATTGAAATAATCATTTCTAAATTTGCATTATTTATTCCTCCAATAGATTTAATGTTTTTTACTTGTGGGGGATAGGTGCAGAAATCAGTTCTTCCAATTAATTTATCCCCACATCCAAGGTCAAAGATAATTGAAGTTATGGCAGGTGAAACCGAAACAATTGTTTTAGGTACGGACTTAATTGGAGCAACCTTTGATACAACGTAATTATTTTTTTTCATATCCTTGTCTCCACCTTTGCAAGATAAGAAAAGAGATGAAGAGATAAGGGTTAATGCAATTAGAATATACTTAGATGATTTCATTATGCTTTATTATTATGTGCTTATTATCAATAATTTCTGCCTTGATATTAAATAGTTCTTCTATGTTTTCTTCTGTTAGAATTTCTCTTGTTTTTCCAAAATATGCAAGTTTTCCTTCTTTTAGAGCAAGGGTTTTATCGGAATATTGAAGAGCAAGTGTTAGGTCATGTAGGATTATAAATATTGTGGTATTATTTTCTTTGTTTATTTTTGTTAGAAGTTCCATTATTTCAAATTGGTGGTGTATGTCCAGAGATGAAACAGGCTCGTCCAAAAGAATGATTGGGGTCTGCTGGGCTAATGCTCTTGCAATCATAACCCTTTGAAGTTCACCTCCACTTAGTTGCTTAATCGACCTATCCTTAAGATGAAAAGTATTGGTTTTCTTCATACACTCTTCAACAATAATCATATCTTTCTCGGAGTCGGTTTGAAGGAGTTTTTGATAAGGCATACGACCCATCATAACAACTTGAAATGAAGAGAAATCGAAGAGAAATTCACTATGTTGAGAAACAACTGAAATATTACGTGCTAAGAGTTTAGGAATGTATTTATTGATTAGTTTATTATTAACCTTAATTGTTCCCTTTCTTGGTTGAATGCTATTGGAAATACATCTTAATAGTGTTGTTTTACCACTTCCATTTGTGCCAATAACTGAATAGAAACCCCCTTTTTCCAATTGGAAACTAATATCCTCAATAATATTTTTTTCTCTTACAGAATAAGATATATTATCTACTTCTAATATGTTATCATTATTAGCTTCTTGCATATTATTGATTGAGTTTCTTTTTTGCATTATATAAGAGATAGATAAAAAATGGAGCTCCAACTACTGCTGTTATTGAACCGATAGGGAGTTCACTAGGGGCAATGGCTGTTCTGGAGATTATGTCGGCTACTAACATGAAAATCATTCCTCCAAAAATTGAGAATGGTATTATTCTCCTATTATCTGAGCCAACTAATAATCTAATTATGTGAGGTACTATTAAACCCACAAAACCAATTACTCCACAATATGAAACAATTACGCCAATCATAAGTGTAGAAAAGAAAAGTATTAGTTTTTTTGTTCTTTCAACATTAACACCTAAGCTTCTTGCGGTGTCATTTCCTGTTAAAAGGGCGTTGAGTTCTCTTGCATATATTCTAATTATAACAATCCCTATGAGAACAAAAGGAAGAACAATGGCAATATCTGAAAACTTACTACCAGAGAGGGAACCCATTGTCCAGAATATTATCTTATCCATACTATCTTGGTTGACAACCATAATAATGGATATAATAGCAGCAATTAGGAAGTTGATACTAATACCTGCTAATAGGAGAGTTGTAATATGTAGCCTATTGCCAACAGATGATATCCTAATAATTATAAAAACTGTTAGAAGTGCAAATGAAAATGCAAACCCTCCAATTGAGAAGAAGAAGACGTCTAATCCAAGAACAATGGCAATTGCAGCACCTAAGGCAGCTCCTGAACTTATTCCAAGAGTGTAAGGGTCTGAAAGTGGATTACGAAATATTGCTTGGTAGGCTGCTCCACAAACAGCAAGCCCTGCACCAGAGAGAACACACATTATAACTCTTGGCAATCTAAGGTGTTGTATAATATATAATGAGTTTTCATCAAAAGACCTAATA
>JAGNRX010000185.1 GCA_017988355.1 Bacteroidales bacterium
ATTTTACCTTATATACAAGCAGACCCTGTACTTTGTAAACTTTTGGAAGAAGCAGGTGCAGCAACAGTTATGCCTTTGGGAGCTCCAATTGGAACAAATAAAGGATTAAGAACAAAAGACCTATTAGAGATTATAATAGAGCAATCAAATATTCCTGTTATTATTGATGCAGGTATTGGAGCGCCTTCTCACGCAGCTGAGGCTATGGAGATGGGAGCTGATGCAGTGTTAGTAAATACAGCAATTGCAATTGCAAGTGACCCAGTGCGTATGGCAATAGCTTTTAAATTAGCAGTAGAATCTGGAAGAATGGCTTACGAAAGCGGACTTGGAAGAATATTTCAAAGCGGTGCTATAGCATCTTCCCCATTAACATCATTTTTAGATTAATTATTATGAAAGAAAACAAAGATATATGTAATGCCTTTGAAGCTTCGGAGAAAGTTTATGCAAAAGGCGAAATCCATCCTATTAGAGTTGGGATGAGAAAAGTTAGTTTAACAGATACGGTTGAAGATGGCGTAAGCCGTCCAAATGGTGCAGTATTATTATATGATACAAGCGGTTTCTACACAGACCCAAATGTTGAGATAAGTATTCCAAAAGGTCTTCCAAGATTTAGGGATGAGTGGTTAAATAAGAGAGATGACCTTGAGAAATTAAGCGAGTATTCCTCTAAGTATAGCAATGAAAGGCTTAAGGACGAAACTCTAAAAGATCTACGCTTTCAAATAGATTATCTTCCTTTTAAAGCAAAACCAGGAAAAGAGATAACACAGATGGCTTTAGCTAAAAAAGGAATCATTACTCCTGAAATGGAATATGTAGCTATTCGTGAGAACCAATTAATTGAAAAGTCTGGTCTTGAAACTTATATTACACCTGAGTTTGTTCGTCAAGAAGTTGCAGCAGGTCGTGCAGTAATTCCAGCTAATCCTAATCACCCAGAGGCTGAACCGATGATTATTGGTACTAAGTTTTTGGTTAAGATAAATACTAATATAGGTAATTCAGCTCTTAGCTCAGATATTGAAAAAGAAGTTGAGAAATCAGTTTGGTCATGCCGTTGGGGTGGAGATACTCTAATGGATTTATCAACAGGAAAGCATATTCACGAAACAAGAGAGTGGATAATAAGAAACTGTCCTGTGCCTATGGGAACTGTTCCTATTTATCAAGCACTTGAAAAGGTTGATGGAATTGCTGAAAAGCTTAATTGGGAAGTATATAAGGATACACTAATTGAACAATGCGAACAAGGAGTTGACTATTTCACTATTCACGCAGGACTACTTCAAAAGCACGTACCTCTAGCTGCAAAACGTATGACAGGTATTGTTTCTCGTGGAGGTTCCATTATGGCAAAGTGGATGAAGGAAAACAAGAAAGAAAACTTCCTTTACACACGTTTTGAAGATATTTGTAAGATTCTAGCTCAGTATGATGTTGCTGTTAGTTTGGGTGATGGACTTCGTCCTGGCTCAATACACGATGCAAATGATGAAGCACAGTTTGGAGAACTTGAAGCCTTAGGAGAACTAACAAAGATTGCTTGGAAATACAATGTTCAAGTGATTATTGAAGGTCCTGGTCACGTTCCAATGCACAAGATTAAGGAAAACATGGATAGACAAATAGAAGTTTGTCATGCAGCACCTTTTTACACCTTAGGGCCATTGACAACAGATATTGCACCAGGCTACGACCATATTACATCTGCTATTGGAGCGGCATTAATTGGTTGGTACGGAACAGCAATGCTTTGTTATGTTACACCAAAAGAGCATCTTGGACTTCCAAACAAGGAAGACGTTAGAAATGGAATTATGGCTTATAAGATTGCTGCACACGCTGCTGACATTGCAAAAGGACACCCTTCAGCTATGGTTAGAGATAATGCACTTTCAACAGCAAGATTTGAATTCCGTTGGAAAGACCAGTTCAACCTATCAATAGATCCAGAACGTGCAAGAGAATATTACGGAGCTGAGAAAGTACATGGAACTCCTTTTTGCACAATGTGTGGACCTAATTTCTGTGCAATGAGAATTTCTCGTGAGGTATCCGACAAAGGAAAAATAGAATAAGATGAATATAAGTTTTTACGACACTATTAAAGACCTTAATTGGGAAAGTATTGGAGAAAGCATTTATGCAAAAACAAGCTTAGATGTTGAAAAAGCCTTAAATAGTACTAATATATCAATAGAAGATTTTAAGGCTCTAATATCTCCAGCAGCAAGTAGTTATCTTGAGCCAATGGCAAGAATGAGTAGAGAAATCACTCAAAGACGCTTTGGCAAGGTAATGCAGTTTTACGTTCCAATATATCTTTCTAACGAATGCTCAAACCATTGCATTTATTGTGGATTTAACCATAATAACGATATAGAACGTAAGACCTTAACAGATCAAGAGATACTTTCAGAGATCCATGTAATCAAGAAAATGAATATGGATAACCTACTTATTCTAACAGGAGAACACCCTAAGAATGTTGGAATAGATTATATAGAACATGCAGTTGAGCTATGCCGACCTTATTTCTCAACAATCAACTTAGAGGTTTATCCAATGAGTGTTGAAGAATACGAAAGACTATTTATGGCTGGAGTAAACTCTGTCTATGTATATCAAGAAACCTACCGTGAAGAAGTATATAAACACTACCACCCAAAAGGAATGAAGAGCAATTATAAATATCGCTTAGACACTCCCGAAAGACTAGCACAAGCAGGAGCTCATAGAGTTGGCTTTGGTGCTTTGATAGGACTTGAAGATTGGAGAGTAGAAATGGTTTATATGGCTATGCACCTAAAGTTTATGACAAAGAACTATTGGAGGACTAAGTACGCTGTATCTTTCCCAAGAATGAGACCAGCAGCAGGAGGATTCCAACCAAATGTAGTAATGACCGATAAGGAATTTGCACAAACCATCTGGGCTTATCGTATGTTTGATCACGATATCGATATATCAATGACAACACGTGAGAGCCAAGAAATGCGCAATAACTTCGTTTCACTTGGCATAACCTCAATGAGTGCTGGAAGTAAAACCGACCCAGGCGGATATTCCAAAGCCAATACCGAGCTTGAACAATTCCACACCAACGACAACCGCAACGAAATAGAGATGGAGAAAATGGTACGAGAACAAGGCTACGATGTTATTTATAAAGACTGGGATAAAATCTTACAATAACAACCTAAAACTAATATAAAATAGTAAATTACCTATAGGGGCGAAGTTAATCTTTGCCCCTATTTTTTTATTAGAATGATAAGGAAATCAAATACCTTATTGCTAATTTGCAGATGCTGAGAATTAATTCTACATTTGCACTTATATAATATAAAGATTAAGACAGAGAAAAGACTAACTAAGAATAATTTTTAACAACTATGCTTACAAAAGAGGAACTGGAAAGATATAATAGGCAGATTGTTTTGCCTGAATTTGGAGAAGAGGGTCAAGAGAAATTAAAGCTTTCTTCTGCATTAATTGTTGGCTTAGGGGGATTGGGAGCTATTAGTT
>JAGNRX010000186.1 GCA_017988355.1 Bacteroidales bacterium
CAGCAATAATATCTAAGAAAAAACGCTTTGTAAAGATTTGTAATCTATTCTTTGAGGGTAGGTTTTTATAAAGTAGATATAGGTTATTTCTAAAGTTAAGGAAGGTTTTGAAAGGGGATGTCTTGTTTAGCGAACCACCACCATAGTGATAGCAAACTGATTTTGGGCAATAGAATATCTTATATCCCTCATTCTTTGCCCTCCAACAAAAGTCTATTTCTTCTTGGTGTGCAAAGAAGTCTTTATCTAAGCCTCCTAAGTGCCAATATACGCTTGAGCGAACAAATAACGAGGCTCCTGTTGCCCAAAAGATTTCTTTCTCATCATCATACTGCCCCTTGTCTTCTTCCAAACTATTGAATAATCTACCTCTGCAAAACGGATAGCCCAAGTAATCAATAAATCCTCCTGCCCCTCCTGCATATTCAAACTTGTTTTTCTCTAAGTAGGATAGTAGTTTAGGTTGGCAGCAAGCTATCTTTTGGTCTTTATCCATTAGTTCAATAATGGGTTCTATCCAATTAGGACTTACTTCCACATCAGAATTTAAGAGGACATAATACTCAGCCTCTACTTCCTTTAAGGCTAAATTATAACCCTCGGCAAAGCCAAAGTTTTCTTTATTATCTATTATGCGAATTTGAGGATACTCTGATTTAAGAAAAGCAATTGAGTTGTCTGTTGAGCCATTGTCGGCTACAATTATTTCAGCAGTTTTTGAATTTTCAATAACTGAGGGAAGATAGGTTTTAAGCATTCCTTCCCCATTCCAATTTAGAATTACAACAGCAACCTTAGACATATATTATTGCTTAGTAACCTTTTCTAAACTGAATACCTGCATCTCCTTCTACTCCTTCATTTAAGGTATTTCTTGTTAGGCGAGATTCCCAGAACCTATCAAAAGGCTCTCCCTTTGCATCGGAGTGAAGAAGTTGGTATTCCATTAAATTATTTTGTGGTGCATAGAATACAAATCCTTTATTTACCTCTCCAAATGGGGTCTTCTTGTATTTCCAAATCTGATATGGCATATAGGTTATTCCATCTGCTGGATAATCAATTGCCTCGTTATTTCCTACTTGGTCAGAAACTGTTCTCTTTCTCATTCCTGAGGTTGACTTAAACTTCTCATCAATTAAGATATCTGGCTTTCCGTATTGAAGATATACCCTACCCATTTCGGTTTGGTAGCCTTTCTTTATCTTTGTTGAGTATTTCTCATTAACATAATCAACTTGCTCTTTATAGTATTTCCATTCTCCATTTGGGTTCTCTGGATTAATGCTCCTAAAGAAAACATATAAGAAATATCTCTTTTCTTCTAATGTTGATTTAAGCACAGAATTCCTTATATGTGACTTCTGAGCCTCACTTGCAATTGCAGTTAATGAATATAAGTCTTCGTTGATATCTTTTTCTTCAATAGTGTTTACAAAGGCATCAAGAGGTAGAGTAGCTAATTCCTGATCCATTATGTTAGAATACCTATAAAAACCAGTTTTACTGTATGCATAAAGGATGTTTTTGCCATCTCTTGCCTCAACAACTAAGTAATAACCTCCCTGAGGCAGGGTTTCAATATTAAGACTTCCCAACTCAATTGTTACTTCCTTAGCCTTTTCTCTCCGTATCTTTTGTATCTCCTGGTATTTCTTTCCTGTCTTAATGTCTTCCAAAACAACAGAAATAACATAGTAGTTATCTAATCCAAATTCCTTGTCTGCATTATATATTTCGGCATAGTAGGTTATTTGTTTTTTAGTTTCACCAACTGCATCAAAAAGATAAGGCATTATGTCGTAACCATTCTTAGAACGAATGTTTGGCGTCTTAGTTTTTTCGTAGGAGTCAATTAACTGAACTCCAGAAATGTTTATTTGATTCTTTGGATAATTAATCTCGAAAGCATCTTCAATCTTTAGAGCTGGGTTATCGCTGTTCTTATCCTTTATCTCAAAAAAAGCTTTGTATCTCCCATTTTCCAAGACTACTCTTTGAACATCTAAGACAGAGGAATTGGCTGTTGCCTTACTTATCCTTAGGTCTCTTTTCTCAACATACTTTATTATTGAGTCTTGTTTTATGATAATGGTAAGCTCAACAAGTCCTGTTTCTTTTGAGTATTTGTCTTTTACATAAGAAATGCTGCCGCCGTCAATCGAGGTGTTGATTTCAACATAGGGCTTTTGTGTTGGAATATTATAAGTTGTGAAAGAATAGATTGCGTTAATACCTTGAGAAAAAGATACTATTGGCAATAATGCTATTAATAATAAGAAATATAAACGCTTCATAATTTATCCCTTTTTAATGTTAGAAAATCAATATTACACATTGTGAACGATTGCAAAGTTACATTAATTATAAGTTCATTCAAATAAAAAACGCCTAAACTTTGCAGTTTAGGCGTTTTAATATGATAAAGTTTGAATTTATTCTTGTTCGTTCTTTGTCATTTCTTCTTTTAAGTTAGCTAAAACATCTAGGTCACCAAGAGTAGTTCTTTCTAAATTTTCATTTAGTTTCTTCATAGTCTTTTCTTCTGATGAAGATTTTCTATCCTCTTTTGGCTCATCTGCTTGCCATGTCTTTGCGTGAGATACAACTATTTTCTTGTTGTCTTTAGAGAATTCAATAACCTTGAAATCTAATTGCTCATCAACATTAGCATTTGATTTATCTTCTTTAGCTAGTTGTGATTTAGGGCAGAAAGCTTCAACTCCGTAAGGAAGAGAAACGGTTGCACCACCTTTATCACTTGTATTCATAATTGTTCCTTTATGAATAGAGTTTATAGTGAAGATAGTTTCAAAAACATCCCATGGGTTTTCTTCAAGTTGTTTATGTCCTAAGCTCAAACGGCGGCTATCAACATCAACTTCAAGAACAACTACTTGGATTTTCTCTCCTACCTTTGTAAATTCTGCTGGGTGTTTGATTTTCTTGCTCCATGAAAGGTCAGAGATATGGATTAAACCATCAACTCCTTCTTCAAGTTCAACAAAGATACCAAAGTTTGTGAAGTTTCTAACAACAGCTTCGTGTTTGCTAGCAACTGGGTATTTGTTAACGATATCAGTCCAAGGATCTGGAATAAGTTGTTTAATACCTAGTGACATTTTTCTTTCTTCACGGTCAAGAGTTAGAATAACTGCTTCTAATTCATCACCTATCTTTAAGAAATCATGAGCTGTTCTTAAGTGTTGGCTCCATGACATTTCAGTAACGTGGATAAGACCTTCAACTCCAGGAACTATTTCAACAAAAGCACCATAGTCAGCAATAACAACAACTTTTCCCTTAACCTTATCACCAACTTTCAACTCTTCACTCAATGCATCCCATGGATGAGGAGTAAGTTGTTTAAGTCCTAATGCAATACGTTTTTTAGATTCGTCGAAGTCAAGGATAACAACATTTATCTTTTGATCTAATTCAACAATTTCTTCTGGGTGATTGATTCTACCCCATGAAAGGTCAGTGATATGGATAAGACCATCAACACCACCAAGGTCAATAAATAC
>JAGNRX010000023.1 GCA_017988355.1 Bacteroidales bacterium
CCTATGAGGGTTGCAAAGGCTATGCAGTTCTTCACTCACGGATATGACGAAGACCCTGTTGAGATTCTTCGTTCTGCTACTTTTAATGAGGACTATAAACAAATGGTTATTGTTAAGGAGATTGAGATTTATTCTCTTTGTGAGCATCATATGGTTCCTATGATTGGAAAGGCTCATGTTGGTTATATTCCTAATGGAAAGATTGTTGGACTTAGTAAGATTCCTCGTGTTGTGGAGTGTTATTCTCGCCGACTTCAGGTTCAAGAGCGTTTAACTAAGCAAATTAAAGATTGTATTCAAGAAACTCTTAATCCTCTTGGGGTTATTGTTGTGATTGAGGCTAGACATCTTTGTATGAGTATGCGTGGTGTTCAGAAACAAAATTCTGTTACTACGACTTCTGACTTCACTGGTGCTTTTCTTAAAAGTGAAACAAGGGCAGAATTCCTTCAGCTTATAAGTTCTAAGCTTTCTTAAAAAAACAAACAACCCTACGCTTTTTGCATAGGGTTGTTTCTTTTTTATTTCTCTAATTCTTTTATCCTTTTCTCAAGTTCGTTTATCTTTGCGGCAAGATCTGGAAGCTTTCTAAAGAGGGAATAGCTCTTCATATATGGTCTTGCATCCCAAGCAGGTGAGCCAAAAATGCTTGAGTTATCTCCAACATTCGACATTATGCCTGACTGAGCTCCTATCTTAACATTATCTCCTATTGTTATATGTCCTGAGAATCCAACTTGCCCTCCAATAAAACAATTCTTACCTATTTTTGTTGAGCCAGCACATCCTGTTTGTGCAGCAATAACTGTGTTTTCATCAATAATGACATTATGTGCTATTTGAATAAGGTTATCCAATTTAACACCTTTTTTAATTATTGTGCTTCCCATTGTTGCCCTGTCTATTGTTGTGTTTGCTCCAATATCAACATTGTCTTCTAAAATAACATTTCCTATTTGTGCAATCTTCTTAAAAGATCCGTCTTCAAGAGGTGCAAATCCAAAACCATCTGCTCCAATAACTGCTCCTGAGTTAATGCTACAATTATTCCCTATTATGCAAGAGTGATAGACCTTTGAGCCTGAGAAAAAAGTGACATTATCGCCTATTTGTACATTATCACCAATATAAACATGGGGATATATCTTTGCTCCCTTGCCTATTTTCACATTTTCTCCTATAAAGGCAAACTCACCAACATAAGGCTCGCCCTCAATTGTGGAAGATTTTGATATAAATGAAAGAGAAGAAACTCCTGTCTTATTTAGCATATATTCATTATAGATATCTAATACCTTAGCAAAACAAGAATAAGCATCATCTACCTTAATAATTGTTGTGTTGATAGCTTTTTCTGGTTCAAAGCTTTTATTCACAATAACCACAGAAGCTTTTGTGTCATATATATAATGTTCGTATTTAGGGTTTGAAAGGAAAGACATCCCCTTCTGAGTTCCTTCTTCAATCTTACAAAGGGTGTTTACGATAGCATTTTCATTGCCCACAACCTCTCCACCCAACATTTGGGCAATTTGTCCTGCAGTAAATTCCATATCTTATAATAATTTTTATTCCTTCTGCAAAGATATAAAAAAGCTAAGACCTAATCATTTTTTTTGTTAAAAAGGCTTGTGGTTTTGGTAATATGGAAAAAAGTTGTAATTTTGCAACCTGATTAAAACAAGGTCTCTTGGCCGAGCGGTTAGGCACCGGTCTGCAAAACCGTCCACTCCAGTTCGAATCTGGAAGAGACCTCAAGAAAATAATCGTTTCAGCCACCTCACAAGGTGGCTTTTTTGTTTTTATATTATAACATTTATTGTATTTTTGCGTATTGTTATCAATATATTAACCTTATCATTTTAAAACTCCTTTTTATGAAAGACTTAAAAACGGAAATGAATTCAGCTAGAGAGAAACTATTCAAATATTCTATTCTTAGTTTATTAATTTTAGCCCTTCCTGCAATTGCTTTCTCTTTAATTCAAATTATTGAATATGGATTTGATATTAATTATGTTTTGTTTTGTAGCATGTTTATACTCATTTCGGTTATTTTCCTTTTAAGAAACAAACTATCCATTATTCTAAAATCTCATATTGTCGGTTCATTATTCCTTATTTCAGGATTTGTAGGTAATTTATTCTTTGGATTTTCTGGAGGGCACTTCTTATGTCTTATTGGTATTGCAATAATTACTGTTTTATACGGGAAAAAATTAGGAATAATCTATTCTATTATTGCCCTCTTAGGCTATATTGTAATTGAATATTCTATTTTAAACAAGCTATTTGTTAGAGAAATAGACTTTAATGCTTTTAACGCTAATTTTATTAGCTGGATATATGCATTATTTACTATATTTATTACAGCAATAATCCTTATTAGTTCAATAAGTTATATCAATAAAGCTTTTATTAAATTGGTAAAAGAACTTGATAAGAATAATATTGAACTCAACACATTAAACTCTGCTTATAAGGATGTTTTTGTTAAGGTTGAGGAAAGTGAACATAAATACAAATCAATTTTTCAAACTCTTAATGAGGGGGTTATTCTTACTGACAAGGAGGGTAATATTATTGACTGCAATAGAGCTACAGAAGATATTTTAGGAGCTTCAAAAGAAGATTTACTAAGTGTTAATTTGCATTCAAAAAACTTTAGCTTTATTTATCCTGACCTAAGCCCTGTTCCTGATGATGAATGTCCGGGTATAAAAACATTGGAAAAAGGAGTTTCTATTTCTAATTTTGAAGTTGGATTGCAACAAGAAAACCAAATCAAATGGATTGGACTAAGTTCAGAACCTCTAAAAGTTGAAGGCTATGGAGTTTTCCTTACTCTTCAAGATTTAACTCATGAGAAAGAACAAGAACAAGAGTATTTATTATTCAACCGTTACTTTGAAACTTTTTTGGAACATATAACTGATTATGTACTCTTCAAGAATGAAGATGGGAAAATAGTTTTTTGTAGCCAAAGTCTTGCAACACTTACTGGCTATAATAGTTGGAAAGATATTATTGGTAAAAGCTATGGAGATCTTGTCCCTGAGGATAGAGCAAAAGAGTATCAAGAAGAAGATGATAATGTTTTTAAAACAGGAGAACAACTAAAAGGGAAGATTAATTTGTTCTGTGATGTTAATGGAGAAACGAGACAAGAACAGACTAATAAAATTCCTTTGTTTGACGATAATAGGAAAGTTATCGGAATTATTAGTATAAGCAGAGATATTACAGAGATATTGAAGGAAAAAGATATTATTAGAGAAAAAGAAGAAAAGATAAACCTAATATTAAACTCTACTGCTGAAGGTATTTATGGATTAGATAATAATGGGAATTGCACATTTGTTAACCAAGCTTGCCTAAATATACTTGGCTATTCAAAAGAAGAAGAATTATTAGGTCAAAACATGCATAACCTAATTCATCATTCAGATATTGAAGGCAAACCTATCAAAACGCAAGATTGCACTATTGAAAATGCTTTTAAGAACGGTAAAGGTATGCATTCGTCTGATGAGGTGTTTTGGAAAAAAGATGGTTCAAAAATTCCAGTTGAGCTCTTTTCTCACCCTCAAATACATAAAGAAGAAGTTATTGGAGCTGTTCTAACCTTCATTGATATAACTGAAAGAAAAGAAAAAGAAGAAAAGATAAGCCTACTATTAAACTCAACCGCAGAAGGTATATATGGAATAGATAATAATGGGAATTGCACATTTGCTAATAAAGCTTGCCTAAATATTCTTGGCTATTCAAAAGAAGAGGATTTACTAGGTCAAAACATACATAACCTAATTCATCATTCAGATATAGATGGGAATCCTATGAACATACATGACTGCATTATTTACAAAGCTTTTACAAACAATATAGGCATGCATTCGGCTGATGAGGTGTTTTGGAGAAAAGATGGTTCATATTTCCCTGCAGAGTATTTCTCATACCCTCAAATACACCAAGGAGAAGCCATCGGTGCAGTTGTGACTTTCTTTGATATAACTGAAAGAAAAGAAAAAGAAGAAAAGATCATTGCCTTTACCAAAGATCTTCAAAAGATTAACTTCGATAAGGACAAGTTTATTGGGATACTTGCTCATGATTTAAAGAATCCTTTCACTTCAATAATAGGATTCTCACAATATATTTTAGATAACTTAGAGGAAATAGATAAGGAGAATATAAAAGAATTTACAGGTATCATAAACGAAAGCTCTGAAAAGGGATATAAACTAATGGAGGAGATACTTGTTTGGCTTAGGGTTAGGTCGGGAATGATGGATGTTGATAAGCAAGAACTTGAACTTAAACCAGTAGTTTTGCATACTTTTAAAAATCTAAAAACACATGCTCAAGTTAAAAACATAACCCTTTCTTGTTTAATTCAAGAAAACTTATATATTGAAGCAGATATCAATATTTTGAAAACAATATTGAGAAATCTAGTAAGTAATTCAATAAAATTCACTAACAAAAATGGAGAAATTAAGGTTGAGTCAAAGGAAAAAGATAATAAGATTCAAATAACCATCTCTGATAATGGCGTTGGAATGAATCAGGAATACGCAAATCAACTATTTATTAGTGATTCTAACGAAACAAAAGAAGGAACCCAAGGAGAAAAAGGCACTGGATTAGGCATATCGATTGTTAAAGAGCTTATACAAAAACATGAAGAACTTATTTGGGTAGAATCAGAATTAGGCAAAGGAAGTGATTTCATTTTCACAATGCCAAAGGCTGAACATAAGAACTAAATTGCAATATGAAAAAAATTGGATACTATCTTGTTTTCTATTGCCTATTAGTCCCATTATCTCTTTTGCCGATGTGGTTTCTATATGGTATTTCTAATATTCTAAGCCCAATACTCCAATATTTATTAAAATATAGGGTGAGGGTTGTGGAAATAAATCTTAAGAAATCCTTCCCTAATAAAACAGAAGAAGAACTTAAAACAATAAAAAAACTCTTCTATAACCACCTCTCAGACATCTTTATGGAGGCCTTGAAGATGCTTACAATCTCTAAAAGAAATCTAATAAAGAGATATTCTTGTCAAAACAAAGAAGTTCTTGATAAGTATTATAAGAATAACCAAAGCTTAATATTCGTATCCTCTCACCATAATAATTGGGAATATATGGTGCTTTCACTTGGTATGCAATTTCCTTTTCAAGGGGTTGGTGTTGGAAAAAGGATGAGTAATAAGGTTTTTGGAGACCTTATGCATAAGAAAAGGACACGTTATGGAACGTCAGTATGTTATTCGGATAATGTTAGAGAAGTAATTGAGAAAAAGAGAAAAGAGAAAACGCCTACAATATTTATGCTACTTGCAGACCAAAGCCCAAATGATAAGCATAAATGTTATTGGACAGAGTTTCTCAATCAAGACACGCCAGCAATTTTTGGCCCAGAGAACTTAGCAAAGAAGGAAAACTTCCCTGTAATATATTATAGAGTAAGTAAAGTTAAGAGAGGCTATTATTCATTTGAGTTAATCCCTCTTGAAGACAAGCCACAAGAAACAAAATATGGAGAAATAACTCTTAGATATCTTAATGAGCTGGAAAAAACAATAAATGAAGCACCTCCTTATTGGCTTTGGTCCCATAAGAGATGGAAACATAAAAGACCAGAAAACATCTATCAAGATAAATTTATCAATCACTAAAGCTCATTTTCTAAATCTTTGATTTAACTCGTACCAATATGAAGAATAACAAACCCTCTTTTCAAGATAATAAAGATAATCCAAAAAAAACTATTTCAGTGGAAGGATTTGAAAAGGATGATAATATATTATTTCATATCCTTTGTGAGAATTCTCTTACTGGTGTTTTTATTCTAAATGAGAATAAGTTACAATATTGCAACCAAGCATTCAATGAAATATTTGGATACGAAAAAGACGAACTTATTGGAAAGAGTCCTGAGGATATAGTAATAGAAGAGGATAAAGAATTATTAAAAGAAAAAAAGGATCTTAAACTTTTAGATAAATCAGCTCCTGTTAAGTATGAAATACGTGGGAGAAAGAAAAATGGAGACATTGTTCATTTAATGATATTTGGAAGCTTTGCGAAATTGGGTGATAGAAAGCTTTTAATTGGTAATGTGCTTGACATAAGCCAAAGGACACAATTGGATATAGATTTAAATAGGTGTAAAAGTAATCTTGAGCAAAAAATTATCGAGAGAACAGATGAACTATTTAAAGCAAATAAGAGCTTAGAAAAAGAAATATCGGAACGTAAAGATATAGAAGCAAAATTGATTGAGAACCAAATAAAATATAGCACACTAATAGATCAGTCAACAAGCATTGTATTAGAACTAGACACTGAGGGAGTTATATTATTTATCAATTCATTTGGGAAAAGATTATTCGATTTTAAAGAGGAAGAAATTGTTGGCAAAAACATAGTTGGCACAATTGTCAATGAGTTTGACTCATTTGGTTATGACCTAAAGACAAAATTAAGCATTGTTTCAAAAAACCCTGATAATTATTATAGTAGCGAGAATGAAAATGTAAAGAAAAATGGAGAGAAACTATGGATTGCTTGGACAAATAATGGAATTTACTCTCCTGAAGGGAAACTAATAAAGACAATCTGTTTTGGAATAGATCGCACAAAGCAGAAAGAAACAGAAAGACAGCTTGAGAAACAATATATCCAATTACAAAACGAAATTGCAAGTCGAAAAAAAATAGAACAGGAGCTTGAGAAAAGAGTATTTGAGAGGACAGAGGAATTAATAATTACCAATAAGTCACTTAGTAATGAAATAGAACTAAACAAAAAAATACAGAATGATTTAATAGAAAAAGACTCTGGACTTCAATTAGCAGCTCAATCTGCTAAATTAGCAGTTTGGGAATTGGACATAAAAAGTGGTAATCTGACATGGAGTAATAGAGTATGTGAACTTTTCGGAATAGAAAATTCAGAAAAGAATAATATGAATTCTTTATTAGACTTAATCCATCCTGATGACAAAGAAAAATTCAAGGAAACTAACCTTTTAGCCATAAAAGGAGAAAAAGAATATGATACAGAATATCGAGTTATTCATAAAGATGGGCACATTATTCATATCAAATCGCAAGGAACATTAATAAGAGATAGTGAAGGAAATCCTCTAAAGGTTATTGGAGTTGGTAGAGATATAACAGAACAAATCAATTCAGAAAAAGAACTAATTGCAGCAAAAGAAAGGGCAGAAGAGAGTGACAAATTAAAATCTTCATTCTTACGTAATATGTCCCATGAAGTCAGAACCCCTCTTAATTCAATAATAGGATTTGCAAAACTAATCTCACAAAGGGATAATAGCTTAGAAGATATAAGAGAATTTACATCAGAAATAACTCATAATACAGAGAAATTAATTAGTATAATTGATAATATAATTGACATTTCTAAGATTTATTCCAACCAAATAGAACCTGAAATAAAACCATTTGACCTTATATCGCTTATAAAAACTATTGTTTATGAACAAAACTTTCTTGCAAAAGCAAAGGGAATAAACATTAATTATGAGATAAATCCCTCTTGTGATGATTTTATCCTTAATTCCGATGAAAATAAAATAGAAAAAGCATTAAATTTCATAATAGATAATTCTGTTAAATTTACACAAAAAGGAGATGTCTTTGTTAAATGTGTTATTGACAATTCAAAAGTTGAAATTTCAGTCACTGACACAGGAATTGGAATTCCAAAAGATATGCACAATGTTATTTTCTCCCCATTTCGCCAAGTTGATTCTGAATTGACAAGATCTTATGGCGGTAATGGATTGGGCCTACCGATTGCTAAGGCATATATTGAACTAATAGGAGGTCAAATATCATTAGAATCTGAATTAGATAAGGGAACAACGGTTAAGCTTTCTATCCCAATAAAATCCTTTCTTTGATTCAGGAAATTAGATCTTTGATTCAGGAAATTCTTTCAGCGTATTAATTTTCTGATTCAGCGTTTTATTTTCTAATAAAAGAAATAGCTTAGATGAACTTGGAAGCCTGCCCAACGAGCATTTGAATAATTCATCATCTTATTTAGTCCGAAAATATATACTCCTCCTATTTCCCATCTATGATTTAGGTCGTAACCAATGCCTAACTGGAATCCAATATCAAAAGCATTTAACCTATTATCCGAAAAGGTTTTTTCAGTTACCTTACCATAATAATTAGGGGTTGAGGGGTCTCTTAAATCTTCAAATGTTGAGCTTCCTCCAATACCATAAGTAAAATATGGAGCAACCGAAAGAATTAAACCTCTCCCAGCTCTCTCGTCTCCAAATTTCATTAACATTCCTGCAACTCCTTCAATTAGATATGCATTTATATCATACCTATTATTGAAAGGCATTTCATATTTATATCCTTTGTTTTGAAAAGATAGTGATGGTTGGAAATACATATTATATACTAATCTCTTCTCTGCAACAAATCCTGCTTTCCACCCTAATTTATATTCTCCACCTTGTTGAAGTGTTGTTTTATCAAACCCTCCCCCAACTCTAACGCCATATTTCCAGGCTTGATTGGAGGTCTCAACTGTGCTTTTAACAGGCTGAGCCATTAGGTTTATGCTGAAAAACAAAATCAATAAAAAGGTAGAATGCAAAAAGACTTTTGATTTATTTAGTTTTATTTTTCTCATTTCTTTTCTTCTATCTGGTAAATTGTTTTAATAAGGTTTTCTCCTGAGCCAATCCTGTAGCCATCTGAGAGAAATACTATATCCCCCTCTTTTGTAAGTAAAAGGATTATTGGGAGATTATCTTTTATATCTTTCTTTGTTGCTTTTAGAACTTGTTTTAAGATTTTATTCCCTTTATCTATTGCAAAGACAGATTGCTCTGGAAGTCTCTTATAGCTTTTTTCTGAAAAATCTCCTCTTAGTTTATTTTCTGGAACTAAGAAAAGAACTCCTCCTTGCCACTGTTCAAATTCTTCTTTAAATAATGGGATATCAACCATTATATGTTTTGTTGGCTCAGAATTAGGGTCGATAATTGCAATAACTAATCCCTTATCGTTTGAAAGCTGAGCGAGGGTTGTCTTTTCTTTATTTTGAAGGTTAATCTTAGTATTCATCTTCATCGCACCTTCAACAACAAGATTTTGAGGGATTTCTCTTAGCTCTACAAACAAATCATAAGTCCTTCCTTGTTTAAGATTGAAATAGTTTGTCTTAATATAAACCGTCCCATCATTTGCTCTATTGCCTGTAAGTAAGCGATAGTATCCAGCCTCTAATTCTAATTTCTCTGGAAAGTCCTTAAACTTTGGGTCATATTCGTAGTCAAGTGTTTGGAACTTACCATCAACGAATTTGGCGAGTGTAAAATGTGTGGAATACTCTGGTTTAATCCTATTTGTGGTAGTATTATTATAGACATTCAATATGCTTTTGCCGTTATTCTTAATCTCAGTCTCTCCACCCTCTTCTTGTTTTTTCTTGTTTAAAGCAGGAATCCATTCCCCATTATCATAATACATAGCCTTGCCTGTTGCCCAGTCATATTTTGCAGGCATGAAGAATGTTCTTGAAATTGCAACAAAAAGAATCTCCATAGAAACCTCATCTGCCTCCTCTAAGCGAATAACACCCTTAGGAGAGATTTGGCAGCCGTAATAATTATCTGTTTTATTTAAGCTTATATTCTCTTCAATCCACTTTCCTATTTGAGAAGGTGAACTAATATCCTGTCCAAGGAATATCTCATTTTTGTTATCATTTATAAACTCTCTCCAACTTGTAATTAACTCCAATTGTATTCTTGGATTAAGAATATAGTTATCAATTATCTCTTTTGGGTAAGTAAGATTTGGTTTAGTTTTTAGGTAAACATCTAAGTGACTTTGAAGAATTTCTTTTGGAGTATCTCTTAAATCCTTCTCATAAATAACCTTTAAGATATCTAATGCCTCCGGAGTGTTTTTGTTTTCCCTAAGGAAGGCTTCTATATCCTTATAGTTTCCCCAGCTATTCTTAATAATTGCTGAAACATCGTTTGAGTCGAAAAGTTTAAGCTCAAGAGAAAGTTTCTTAATATAATCATCATTAGGGAAAGTTGCAATATAGGCATTTCTAATTGAGTCTTCATAGAGTAGGCGTCTTGCATTCTCTCTCACCTTTGCACCCGAAATTGTTGTGATTGCTCTTTGAACAGGAGGTGTAACTTCAAACAATTCCTCATATTCTCTATTTTGATTAGGCATTATGACAAGAGAAAGGGTGTCAGTTTCCTTTACGGTTATCTTCTTATAAGCATAGTTGCTATTCTTATTTGCCCAAATGACTAAATCTCCAAAGCCAGTTGTTAGATAGGTTAAACCACTGCTATCTGTTTTTCTTTGAGCAATAGGATAAAACTCTGCATAATTATATAAGCCAAAATCAACATCACAATCTTTTACTGGATTGCCTTTATGGTCTTTTACCCTAACATATATCTTTTTTGTTGGGGCGTAGTTTGGCAAAAGATTAATCTTAGAATATAGTTCTGTTTGGTAGTTTACCTCTTCCGTTCCTTTATAGTTTCCCCCAAAAACAGTAGTGTGAACCATCATTGTTCTTTTTGCAGGAGCGTCAAACCAAGCTATATTAAGCTCTGGCTCTGGCTCACAAGCACCAAGGTGATACCAAGTGCCATCAATCCAAACCTCAACCCAAGCGTGATTGTCGTCTGTATGTGCCCAGCGAGGAGTATAACACTGGCGAGCAGGAATAGAAACAGCACGAAGAGCCGTTACAGTAAAGG
>JAGNRX010000024.1 GCA_017988355.1 Bacteroidales bacterium
ATCCCCTGCCTGAGGCTCAACTTGACCGTTTTATGTTTATGCTTTGGCTTGATTATCCAAGCTTTGAAGAAGAAATAAACATTCTAAAAGCTACCACAACAGGAATGAATACTAAGGTAGAGAAGATATTATCAAAAGAAGAAATCATTCTAATGCAGGATTTAATTAGAAAGATTCCTGTTCCTGATAATGTTTATGAATATGCTGTTCGTTTGGTTGAGAAAACAAGAGTTTCAACTCCAAATGCTCATCCAATTGCTAATAAGTATCTTTCATGGGGAGCAGGTCCAAGAGCTTCACAGTATTTGATTATTGGGGCTAAGTGCCATGCAGTGCTTAAAGGGAAATACTCTCCAGATATAGAAGATATTAAGGCTGTGGCTGTTTCTGTTCTTCGTCATAGGATAGTTCAAAACTATTCCTCACAAGCAGAAGGATACACAGCAGAGAAAATTATTATTGATTTAATTAATTCATAAGTCCTATGAAAAAAACAATACTTATTTTAATAATAATTGTGGTTAGTGCAAACCTTTTTGCCCAAATAAAACCAACCTCATCATGTAGCCAAGTTATTATTCCCTCACCTCAAAGACAAAGACCGGTAAAAGGTGTTAAGGCTGAAGTTTCATTCCCAGAGAAATTTGAAGCATTTATTTGTTTTGAGCCAAGAAAATCAAACTATACCGAAGATGCTCTAAATGCTTTGGATAGCGTTTATAAAGTTGCCTTTGATAAGGATAATGGAAAGTTCTATAAAATTACTATCATTGGTTATGACGATGCAGAGCAGGTTAATGAAAAGTATTCATCACTAGCAAGAGAAAGAGCAATAAAAGTTTTTGATTATTTTGCTTCAAGAGAAGAAACAGAATTTATTGTTCGTAAGACACCAAGCAAGTTCTATCACTCTTGCAATGGAACAACTGAATGTATTATCAAATATAAGATGCCGTTCGATTTCAAATGGATAAACCTAAGTGATAAACCAATAGAGGAAAGATCAATTAACAAAATAGATTTAAAAAGTAAGGTATATATATTAGTTGAAAACAATCCAGATGAATGCTTGGGGAAATTCAACGACTATTACTATCCATCTCAAGACACAACAATCCTTACTCAAAATATGTCAATGCTTAAAATGCCTAAGGGTGCTTTAGAAAGCATTACTCACACAAAAGACACTCTTAACAGCGAGATGACCTTGCAGTTTGAAGATGTGCTTTCATTTGAAGATTTAACAAGAAACTACCAACTTATTCCACATAGAAGACAGTATATTATTAATGCAGGATATTTTGTTTTAAAGTCAAATCACCAACCAAACTATGAGACCTGCGAATTAAAAGAAAACTTCAAGCAAGATATTACCATAAGGCTAAATCTTGAAATGCAACAAAATGAAGCAAAACTTAAATTCTTTGCTAAAACTTATAAACCAGATGGAACATGGGAATATAAAGCTATCCCTACCGCAAAAGATAAAGACAAAGAAACCAAATTGCAAGCAATAACAGGGAGTCTTTCAGCTTTCCAATTAGACACAATTTATGTTGGGAAGAAAATAGATGAAAAAGAGATGTCTGATTATTTCTATCCAGCAAAAGAAGGCGAGCCTGGTGCATTTCAAGCAATGGGTGGATGGTTAAAACCATACAAATTAGACAAAAGAGGTTCAATAGTTTTGAAAAAATCTATGGAGATGATTCTTCGCAAACCAATCGGAGAATCAATTGGGGAATAAGGCTTAGCTAAATCTCTAAAGAATAATAATAATTGAAATGGCAGTAAGTTTTAATTTTGTAGAAACAAAGGATATCCTATCTCAAAAGAATAAGATTAAGGCTTGGATTAAGTCTGTGGTTGAGAAAAAGGGAATGAAAGTAGGCGATATATCTTATATATTTTGCAAAGACGAATACCTGTTGAATATTAATAAGACTTATCTAAATCATGATTACTTTACCGACATTATTAGCTTCGACTATTCAGATAAGGATAAGGTTGCAGGAGATTTATTTATTAGCATTGACAGAGTTTTAGATAATTCCAAAAGCCTAAATCAAGAATTTGAACAAGAACTATATAGGGTGATTATTCATGGTGTTCTACATCTTTTAGGCTTAAAGGATAAGACAGAGAAAGAAGAAAAAGAAATGAGAAAGGCAGAAGAAGAATGTTTAAAAAGTTTGATGTTATAGTTATTGGAGCAGGACATGCAGGATGTGAAGCAGCTTGTGCAACAGCTAATTTAGGATCCTCTGTTTTGCTTATTACCCAAAATCTTAATGCAATTGCCCAACTTTCATGCAACCCTGCTATGGGAGGAGTTGCAAAAGGACAAATTGTTAAAGAGATTGACGCCTTAGGGGGTTATTCAGCACTTATTACCGATCAAAACACACTACAGTTTAGAATGCTTAACCGCTCAAAGGGTCCTGCAATGTGGAGTCCAAGAGCTCAGGTTGATAATGTAATGTTTTCAGTGGCTTGGCATAAAGTCTTAGATTCAATTGAAAATCTAAGTCTATGGCAAGATGATGTTATTGGTTTGGATATAAAAAATGGTAAGGTTTGTGGAGTTAAAACCAAAATGGGATTAGAAATCCAGGCAAGAAGTGTTGTCTTAACAAATGGCACATTCCTTAATGGAAAGATTCATATTGGACAGCAAAACTTTGGAGCAGGAAGAATTGGAGAGATGAACTCAGAGGGATTGTCGGAAGACCTTCATAATAATTATGGTTTTGATGTTTTGACCCTTAAAACAGGAACTCCAATGAGGGTTGACGGAAGAAGCATTGACTTTAGAAAATTAGAGGAACAAAAAGGAGATGAAGACCCAAAACAATTCTCTTTTATGAACCTTAGAAAAGAACCTCTTATTCAAAGAAGTTGCTATTTAGCTTATACTTCTTTGGATGTTCACGATATATTAAGAACAGGATTTGAACACTCCCCTATGTTTCAAGGAAGAATTCAAGGAGTGGGCCCAAGATACTGTCCTTCAATTGAGGATAAGATAGACCGATTTGCAGGAAAAACTCAACACCAACTTTTCATAGAGCCAGAAAGCAACTATACTAGTTTATATTATGTTAATGGTTTCTCATCCTCTCTTCCCTTAAGCGTTCAATATGAAGCTTTGCAAAAGATAAAAGGGTTTGAAAATGCAGTAATACAAAAGCCTGGCTATGCGATTGAATATGACTATTTCCCTCCAACACAATTAAAAGACACCTTAGAGACAAAACAAATTGAAAACCTATACTTTGCAGGACAAATAAATGGAACAACAGGTTATGAGGAAGCAGGTTCTCAAGGCTTAATGGCAGGAATAAATGCACATCTCAAGCTTAATGAAAAGCCACCCTTTGTTTTAAAACGTTCAGAAAGTTATATTGGAGTTTTGATTGATGACCTAATTACAAAAGGAGTTGATGAACCGTATCGAATGTTTACCTCAAGAGCAGAATTTAGAATTCTTTTGCGTCAAGATAATGCAGACCAAAGACTGACTCCTCTTTCTTATGCTATTGGTTTAGCTTCTAAAGAGAGGATGGAAAGAGTTGAAAGAAAAACAGAAAGTTGCAACGAGTTAATATCCTTTATTGAAAACAAGAGTGCAAACCCAGATGAAGTAAACTCATTATTTGAAGAAAAAGATACACCAAAAATTAATCAGAAAACAAAGATAGGTCTGCTTATTCTTCGTCCTCAAATAACACTTATGGATCTAAATGATAATATCCCTTATCTTAAAGAAAAGATAGATGAAATTGAGGAAAGTATAAGAGAAGAGGTAATTGAATCCGCTGAAATTAAGATAAAATATAAGAGTTATATTATTAAGGAACAAGAAATCTCGGAAAAGCTATCAAAATACGAGAACCTAATAATTAAGGATGATTTCAACTATCAAGCCCTTAACTCACTTAGTTTTGAGGCAAGAGAAAAACTATCAAAGATCCGTCCAAAAACAATAGGACAAGCCTCTCGTATAAGTGGTGTTTCTCCATCAGACATATCAATCCTTATTATTTATATCTCGAGATAAGAATTTGAACTTCTTTTGAGCCAGCTTATATAATAAGATTATTAGATAGCCAATTAGTATTCCAAGTAAAGCTCCACCAATAATATCCCCTGGGTAGTGAACACCACAATAAACTCTTGAATAAGCAACTAAAACTGCCCAAAGAATAATCATTATAGAGAAGATTTTATATTTTCTACCAAGCAAAAAGAAGATTGTCGCTAGGGAAAAAGCATTTGCAGCATGGGAAGAAACAAAACCAAACTGACCTCCTTTATGGTCAAATACAAGTTTCCAAGAATCAAGCTTTACAAGATTAACTCCTTCTAAAGCATGACTGGGTCTAAGCCTTTCAAATACATCCTTAAAACAAAGAACAGAAATTCTGTCTGCCAAAAGGAATGATAGGGCAACTAAAATAATTAAGACCCAAAACTCCTTTTTGAATTTTTTAATTGTAAGAAATATGGTTGCGGCAAGAATGACAAAAACAAAACTAAGATTATGACTAAGGAATGAAAAAACATAATCGAAGAACTCATTCCTTTGTCCGTTAATCAGATAAAAAAGCTCCGTGTCTTTATCTATCAACCTCTTCATTTAGCTTTTTCCAAATTAAATCCTTCAATTCCATTAGTCCTTTGCCAGCAACTGAAGAAATAAATAAAGAATTTACGTCTTTTGGTAGAAGTTTTTTCATCTCCTCTATCATTCCTTCATCTAACATATCAGATTTAGTTATTGCAAGAATTCTATCCTTATCCATTAGCTCTGGATTAAAGTTTTCAAGTTCCTTTAATAGGATATTATATTCTTTTTTAATATCATCTGTGTCGCAAGGAACCATGAAAAGTAATAAAGAGTTTCTTTCAATATGTCTAAGGAAGCGAAGTCCTAAGCCTTTACCCTCTGATGCTCCTTCAATAATACCTGGAATATCTGCCATAATAAAAGATTTATCATCCCTATATCCAACAATTCCAAGATTAGGGACTAAGGTAGTGAAAGGATAATCTCCAATTTCTGGCTTAGCTGCTGAAATAACGCTAAGAAGAGTACTCTTTCCTGCATTTGGAAAACCAACAAGTCCAACATCAGCTAATATCTTAAGCTCAATAATCTTCCAAAGCTCTTGTCCATCTTCTCCTGGTTGTGCAAAACGAGGTGTTTGGAAAGTTGAGGATTTAAAATGGTCGTTACCCTGTCCTCCTCTACCTCCTCTTGCAACAATAGCCATTTGACCATCTTCAACAATTTCACAATCAATTTCTCCTGTAAGTTCATCCTTACAAATTGTTCCAAGTGGCACATCAATAATAATATCTTTCCCATCAGCACCTGTAAGACGGCTCTTTCCTCCTGGTCCTCCCATTTGGGCAATTAAATGCTTAGTGTATTTTAAGTGTAAAAGAGTCCAAAACTGTTTATTACCTCTTAAAATAATATGGCCTCCTCTTCCTCCATCTCCTCCATCAGGACCTCCCTTAGCTGTTAAACGCGATCTTAAAAGGTGGGTACTACCCGGGCCTCCCTTTCCACTCCTACAGTTAATCTTCACATAATCTACAAAATTTGAACGCATATTATTTTATTTTCTTAGTTATCTTTATAATTAAATTAGGCTTTCTTTAGAGCCTGGTCAACAATGTCGCAAAGTGTTTCAAAAACAACATCAACAGGGCCGTCAGAATTAACGCTATAATATTTGTTTTTATTTTGGTAGTATGACCTAACCTTTGCTGCTGATTCCTCGTAGCTTTCAAGACGATGAATAATTATTTCAGGGTCCATATCGTAAACTCTTCTTCTCTCTGTCTTGCTTCTTTGAGTTAATCTCTTAACACATTGAAGAGAACTTGATTTCATTTCAATCATACAAGTTACCGAAGTGTGTTTCTTCTCTAATATTCCGTCCATAATGTAGGCCTGAACATAGGTTGAAGGAAACCCTTTAAATAAGAACCCTTTTGAATTTTGATTGGTTTTAATCTTCTTCTCAATAAGCTGAATAGCTATTAGGTCTGGAACATTATTCCCTTGTTCTATATAAGGCTGACATTCTTTTCCTATTTCAGATCCAGCAATAATCTCATCTCTAATCATTGCTCCTGTTGAAACATAAACTAATTCATATTTTTCGGCTAAGTTCTTTGCCTGTGTTCCTCTTCCTGAGCCTGGAGGTCCAAATAAGATTATATTTCTATAAGCATTTTCAAGAGTTTTATCAATTACTGATTCCAACCTTTCAAATACTTCATCCACTGTTCCAACTCCATCAATTGGGCAGTAAATGCCTTTCTCTTTGTAGAACTCTGCAACAGGAATAGTTTTGTTGTCATATTCATTGAAACGATTAAGAATAACATCTTTCTTGTCATCTTCCCTACCCTCGATTGCAGCTCTCTTAATCATTCTGTCTATCAACAAATCTCTTGGAGCTTCCAATGAAAGCAGACATAGAAGACGACGGTTCATTCTGTGAAGCAAACCTTCTAAGATATATGCTTGAACAACTGTTCTTGGGAAACCATCAAAGAGAATTCCTCCTGTTGTGGAGTTTTCAATTGTCTTCTCAATTATCTGAACAATTATTTCATCATCAACAAGTCCTCCTTTATTAATAATGTCTTTTGCTTGAAGTCCTATTTCTGTTCCCTCCACAATTTCTTTCCTAAGGATGTCTCCTGTTGAAATGTAGGTAAGGTTATACTTATCAATAAGCATTTTTGATTGAGTTCCCTTGCCCGATCCTGGAGGTCCAAATAATACGATACTTAACATAGTATTTTCAGTTTTGTTAATATTGAATTGCTATATCTCATTTTTTATCTGATAGATATCTTTTAAATTTCTTCCGTACTCATCAAAATCAAACCCGTATCCAATAATGAACTCGTCACTTATCTCTCTACCTATGTATTTGATGTTAAAATCTTTTTTAAATGATTGTGGTTTAAACATTAGAGTGCAAATCTCAAGTGAGGATGGCTCTTTCTTTCTTAGCATTTCAAGAATAAGCTCCATCGTGTTGCCGGTGTCAACTATGTCTTCAACAATAATTACGTCCTTGCCCTTAATGTCGCTATTGAGACCAATTAATTCTTTCATCTTCCCTGATGACAAAAGCCCATCGTAGGAAGATACTTTAATAAAACTAATTGTTGGCAGTCCTTCAATTTGTTTGAATAGGTCTGAACCAAAAAGAAAAGCACCATTAAGTATTACAATAAAACATATTTCTTTTCCAAGATAATCTCTATTGATTCTCTGGCTTAAAGACTTAATGATTAAATCGATTTCTTGCCTACTAATATACTTCTCAAAGGTCTTGCCCTTAATGTTGATTACTCCCACAAAACTACATTTAAAATGCAAAGTTAAACTAAAAAGATGAATTACTTAGCAATTAAAGAGCAAATCGCAAAATAGGACAATACTCCCATTGCATTTTTAATGCTTTCTTCATCAATATCTAAAGTTGAGGTGTGTAGATTAGTTATCGGCTTTCCTGCTTTTCTTGTTCCAACCCTAAAATAACAACTTGGTGCTTTTTGTGCGAAATAAGAAAAATCTTCTGCGGTCATTCTTGCATCAATATTCAATACCTTATCTTCTCCTAAGTAATCTTTTGAAAGCTCAAATGCATACTTAGTTAGTTCTGGATTATTATAAACAAAAGGATATCCATGGTCAATGAAGACCTTTGCCTCAGCAGAAAAAGCCTTTGCAGTTTGAGTTGAAATTTGCTCAATTAAAGCATGACATTCCTTTCTCCAATCTTCATCAAATGTTCTAATTATTCCTTCCATATGAACAGAATTAGGAATTACATTTGTTCTCCCATCAGCAATAAACTTACCTATTGAAAAAGTTGTTGGAGTGGTTGGAGAGGCATTCCTTGAAACAATTGTTTGGAGAGCAATCACAACATGCGAGGCAACAACAATTGGGTCAATGTTTAAGTCTGGCGTTGCTCCATGACCTCCTCTTCCAATTATATCGATGTAAATCTCATCAGTTGAAGCCATCGATTTCCCTTCCTTCATTCCAACATATCCACAATCCATTTCGGGAGTGGTGTGAAAAGCAAAAATCTTAGAAGGCAAAACCTCATCAAAGATTCCATCTCTTAACATCTTCAATGCACCTCCTGGATAGGTTTCTTCTGAGGGCTGAAAAATAAACATAACCCTACCCTCAAATTTATTTCTTAAATCCCTTATTATTTTTATTGCTCCAAGCAAAGAAGACATATGAACATCGTGACCACAGGCATGCATAACCCCATCATTAACCGACTTAAATTCCAAATCAGTTTCCTCCCTAATTGGCAGTGCATCCATATCTGCCCTTAGTGCAACACAATCTTTTTGAGGGTTATTCCCTTCAATAAAACCATAAATGCCATAGCCTCCAACGTTTTTCTTATACTTCAAGCCAAGCTCATCTAATTTAGAACAAATAAACCTAGAGGTGTTTTCTTCAAAAGTGGAAAGCTCGGGGTATTTGTGAAAATGACGACGATACTCAACAATTTCGTCAAAATACTTTTCAGCAATTTCTTTGATATCTTCTCTAATTGTGTTGTCCATAATCGTTTCCCTTAGCATTAATAAGATTTAATCTCTTTTTTGTTTTAAAGCACAAAGGTAATCAGTTTTTTATTTTATTCTCAGTTTTAGAATAAGATATTTTCAAATTCAATCTTTTGTTTGAAAATTAATACTTAATTTCGCAGATTAAAGAAAAACTTAATCAATAATATGAAAGCAAAGGCAGTTATAATGATTCTTGGGTTGGCAATCACAACATTATTTATCTCATGTAAAAATGGGGACGGGAAGATTGTGGGAAAATGGCAGCATATTCTAATTATTGGAAATTCTAATTTAGGTTCTGACACCTTAGATATGACCAAGTACCCTCCAACCTTCAATACATTTAGGCAAGATAGCACTCTGCTTATCACAAATGGGCAACAAGAGGTTAATGTTAGATATTTTGTCAGAGATAATTGGCTTTATTCCTATCAATTGGGTGCTGAGGATACTTCAATTATGAAAATCAAGAAGCTAACTAACAAAGAATTAATCCTTGAGGTCTCAATTAATGATGAGAACCAAAGAAAAGAAAGCCTCTACTACGAAAGAAAAGACTAAAACCAAGGGAATAAAATCCTAAAACGCAGGAATAAAATCCTAAAACGCCGTATTAAAATCCTATCTCTTTATATCATTTTACTAAGATGGGCATCTTAGCTTACTGAGATGGGCATCTTAGCGTCTTGAGATGGGCATCTTAGCAGCGTGAGATGGGCATCTTAGTAAAATGAATCAAAGAAAGAATAATTTAAAGCTAAGAATTAGAAATTTAAAACAGCGATTCAATAAATTGAAATAAGGATTTAGTAAAATAAAACAAAGAAATAGAGGAAAATACGGGTCGTTTTTCTCAAGAAAATAACTTTAATTCGTTTTATTTCCGAATATTAGAATTTTTATTTGTATTTTTGCAGATTAATTACTAAATAAAAATATATGACATTTAAAGAATTGGGCATTAGTCCAGAGATCCTCAAAGCAATTGATGAGCTTGGCTTTGAAAATGCTATGCCCGTTCAAGCAGAAACCTTACCAATATTGCTTAATCAAGATGTGAATCTTGTTGCATTAGCCCAAACAGGTACAGGTAAAACAGCAGCCTTTGGGTTGCCAATGATCCAAAAGATGGATTATTCAAATAAAGACACCGAGGTCTTAGTCCTTTGTCCTACAAGGGAACTTTGTATGCAAATTGCAAAAGATTGCCAGAATTACGCAAAATATATAAATGGATGTACTATTCTTCCTGTCTATGGAGGCGCAAGCATAGATATTCAAATACGTGCGTTGAAAAGAGGAGTTAAGATGATTGTCGCAACTCCTGGTAGAATGAATGACCTTATTAATAGAGGTAGAGTAGATATTTCCAAAATCAAATATGTTGTCCTTGATGAAGCTGACGAAATGTTGGATATGGGATTTAAGGATGATTTAGATAATATTCTTAGTCAAGCTCCTGAAAAAAGGAATACTCTTTTGTTTTCTGCAACCATGCCTAAAGAGGTTGAACGTATAGCTAGTAACTATATGGCTGATGCTGTTAGAATTCAAATTGGAACAAGAAATCAAGGTTCAGATAGTGTTAGTCACTTCTATTACTTAGTTCAAGCTAAGGATAGATACTCAGCACTAAAACGTATCGCTGACTATTACCCAAACATTTACGCAATTGTTTTCTGTAGAACAAAACTTGAAACACAAGATGTTGCAGACAAATTAATCAGAGATGGTTATAATGCAGATAGTCTTCATGGAGATTTATCACAAGCTCAAAGAGACCATGTAATGAGTCGTTTCCGTCATAAAAATGTTCAATTGCTTATTGCAACCGATGTTGCTGCAAGAGGACTTGACGTAAATGATTTAACCCACGTTATTAACTATAATCTTCCTGACGAATTGGAGCAATATGTTCACCGTAGTGGTAGAACAGGTAGGGCTGATAAATTAGGAATCTCAATTGCTATTATCAACCTAAAGGAAAAATACAAGATAAAAGATTTAGAGCGTCAAATCAAACAAGAATTCACCAAGGTTCAAATACCAACAGGGAAAGAAGTTTGTACTAAACAACTTTTCAATATGATTGATAAGGTTGA
>JAGNRX010000187.1 GCA_017988355.1 Bacteroidales bacterium
ACGTAGATGTAATTATCTATTTTCAAGAATTTCCAATAAATCCTGATGTTAAGAAATAAACTAAATAAAAAATATCATGGAAAACAAAAAAGAACTAACAACTATCATTGTTGGATTATTAATATCAATAAGTTTATTATTTGTTGGTTATTTTATTTTCAAAGGATTAAAGTCATTCAGTGACAAAGATAGAGTTGTGACGGTTAAGGGCTTGGCAGAAAAAGAAATTAAAGCAACCAAAGCTTTTATTAATATTAAAGTTAGTTTTTCGGGAGATATTCCTCAAGATATTATTGCAAAGACTAATAATCAAGTTGATGCAATAAAAAAATATTTAAAAGAAAAAGGCTATAAAGACTCAGACATTAAGGAAGAACAAGTAAGCATTTATGATGGTAAGGAATATTATAGATATGACTACGAACTAAAGGAAAAAATCAAAATAGACCGTTATAGAGCAACAAGATTAATCACAATCACAACAGATAAGGTTGAACAAGCAAAGGAGATGAGTAATAATATTGATTTAGACCTAATCAATAAAAACCTGTCCTCAGACATTAATTGTGATTATAAGTTTCCTGAGCTAAATAGTATTAAACCAGCCCTAATTGCTGAAAGCACCAAGAATGCTCGTTTGGCAGGAGAACAATTTGCAAATGATTCCAAATCCAAGCTTGGAAAAATAAAAACCGCATCACAAGGGCAAATATCAATTGCAGGTCGCTCCTACTATGAAGAAGATGCAATATCAACAGCCCCAAAAGAAGAATTTTTACAAAAAGCAAGAGTTGTTAGTTCGATAGTATTTTTCTTAGAAGACTAATAATCTATTCAAACAAATAGAATAGGGATGAATCTATCCATAGATGATGATAATTCAATAAAATATATTGAAGCTAAGACCATATTATCCAAATATAAAGAACAAGATTCTTGGTTTGGCATTTCATATAGTATGAATCTTTACAGAGGATGTCAGCATGGATGTATTTATTGCGACACAAGAAGCGAGTGTTATGGGATAAACGATATTTCAAAAATATCTGTCAAACAAAATGCCATAGAACTATTAAATAAAGAATTATCATCTAAACGAAAAATAAAATCAACCATAGGAACAGGTTCCATGAACGACCCTTATATGCCACTTGAAAAAGAATTAGAAATGACTCGTAAGGCATTAGAGGTTATTGCACAAAAGAAATTCCCTGTTCATATTATAACTAAAAGCAATTTGGTTGAAAGAGATTATGACCTTATTCAAGAGATTTCGAAAACTTATGCCGCAGTTAGTTTTACCATAACCACTTTCGAAGATGCTTTATCTCAAATAATAGAACCATTCTCCCCCGAATCATCAATGCGTTTTGATGCAATGAAGTTTTTAGCACAAAAAGGTATCTATACAGGAATAACCCTAATGCCAATTCTCCCTTTTATTAATGACACTCAAGAAAACATAAAATCTATAATTAATAAGGCAAAAGACTGTGGAGCTTCCTATATATTTCCTGCCTTTGGAGTAACATTAAGAAAAGGCTCAAGAGATTTTTTTTATCAAGCATTAGATACCTCCTTCAAAACAATGAAAGAGAAATACAATAATGCCTTTGGAAAGCAATACGTTTGTTCAAGTCCAAACCATAAAAAACTACAAGATATTTTTGAAGAAGAAACCTATAAATTAGGAATTTCACAAAAGATTGAATTCTTTAGCCCCAAAGAAGAGCCGCAACTATCCCTATTCTAAACTAAAAAAGCTGAAAGGAATCCCCTCTCAGCTTTTCAATAAATAAAAACATATAATCTATTATTCAATAGGAATATATATTTCCGTTCTAAGCTTTTTAGGTTCAACCTTTTGAGGATTGTTTAAATACTTTTCAAGCCAAGGAGCATTTCTAAACTTATAGTCCTTATCGGCTAAATATTCGGTAGTATCCCAAAAAGTGTGTAAGAAGATTCTAATTTTGTAGTGCAAAGTTAATCATTTTTCTTTTATATACTTTTTCTTTGACTTAAAAATAGGCAGAAGTGGAACGGAGGCTTAGCCGTAGTGGAACTTCTGCCTATTTTTCCTTCCTAATTTTCTTCTTCCCATCTAAATTTCTTTTTCTCACATTGTAGATTTGGTACTTTTCTATCGTATGCTTTCCTTGTCATGGCAACTGATACAAGTAATAATATCGTTGCTTCTGGGTTAGGTAAGGCGCCTCGCATCTTCGTCGTTCGTTTATAATCCCTATTTAATCTTTCTATCCAATTGGTTGAGTAAATCATATGGCGTATTCTATAGTTATAGTTGATATAAGTAAAGTATAAGTTATATCTATCACTCTTTCCTTTCTCCTTAAAGGTCTTATAATATCTTCCCCATTTAACACAAAATTCTTTCCATCTATGTATCCCTTTTTCTTGTGTATCAGAGGAGTCATGTACTATAAAGACTTCTTTTAAATCTTCTGCCATCTCTTCTTTGTGTTCGGGCTTAGCGTACTTTAAGCTTTCCCTTTGCAAGTGAACTGCGCATAACTGTACTTCTGTACCTTTAAAATGTTTGTTGATAACTGTTTCTATTCCTTGCAGTCCATCACTTACTATTAATCCTATTTCTTTTACTCCTCTTGATTTCAAATTGGTAAAGATATCTTCCCATATGCTAGAACCTTCTGTTGGGTTATTAAAAACTGCTAAAACTTCTCGTGTTCTATCTGCTCTTACACCTAAAATAGTAAAATAGGCTTCTTTGCTTACACTATCTACTCTTCTTGTTGATATGTAAATGGCATCTATATAGCATATTGGATAATAACTGTCAAGTGGTCTTGCTATCCATTCTTGGACTTCATCTCTAGCATAATCAAAGAGTCGGCTGACTTGACTTGTACTGTAACTCTTGCCATAGATATCGCCAAATAAATCTCCTACTTGCTCGGTTGTCAGACCTGCTGAATATAATTTAAAAGCTATTTTCTTACATTCTTCTTCTTGATCTTTCAAAAGTGCTAAGATTAATGGATAAAAACTTCCTGAACGTGTACGGGGAACTCGTAGTTCCAATATCTTGCCTCGGCCAAAGGTCTTGCGAGGTCTAAATCCATTACTTGAATCAAAATTAGATTCATTGTGTATTGTACGCTCAGATTTCATTAAACTTTCTAAGCTCATCTTTAAAATTTGTTCTAATCCGTCTTCTTTTGATAGAACTTGTTCTAAAACTTCGTAAATTTGTCCCTGTGTAAAGTGCATTGCTTTTCTATTTTATTTCCAAATACAAAATTAAAAAACTTTTGTGCTTTACACACTTTTTGGGACAGTATCTTTTATGTAGAATAATTGGTTATGGAAGTATTCAGATGGTTGGAACTGGTGGGAGCAAGGAAACATTGCTTTTAGATTCCCATTGATTATACTTTTTAAGTAATGGGATTTTTTCGTCAATAAAAGAATATTTTGTGCAAAATACATTTTTTTCTATTATAAGAGA
>JAGNRX010000188.1 GCA_017988355.1 Bacteroidales bacterium
TTGCTGCTCTGATGCCGTTTAGGTTGTATGATATTATCTTCATGGGGTTTTCTTTTTCTTGTTTTGTGGTTGCAAATATACAATTTAGATGCTATTGTTCAAAGAAATAGGAGTGTTTTTATGTTTTAATCTTCGATTTGAGGGTAATGAGGCTTTATTTTAGTGAATTTATTTTCTAATAGTTGTATTAATACTTATTTGATGTTCTATCTGTGAGTTTGCTAACTACTTATAGTTATTGTAAATACATTTGTTTGTATTATGAATCTTCTGATGCTATGAATTTTAGAGTTTGTTTTGCTTGCAAAAGGTTTGTGTATGTCGTATATTTGTATCATTATTTCCGATTCCTCTGTTTTTGATTGTTTGTTATGGGGTTTCTTGTGGGCGGGTTTGAGGATATGATGTGTTTAATTGTAAGATATTGCTAATATTATTTGGTGTTTGTTTTGCCCTTATTCTAATCTTTACTTTTAGTGTAAAGAGTTCCTAAAGCTACTAAACTGATTTATTGGTGCTACTTATTTGAATGAATTAATGTTTTGAGTTGATATTTTGATTAGGAGGTTTGCTTGATTTTCTCAGGTGATTTGTTTGTACTTTCTAATTGTTTTCTTCTTTTCAAGATGTTATAATATGTTTAATTTAAATAAGTAAGTGCGGTGTCAGCACCTTAAACTCTGACAACAATAATATGAAAAAGTCTATTATTCTTTTTGCATTATTAATTTCAATGATTACTAATGTCTATTCTCAATCTGGTTCTAGTTATTATATGCCTCTATGTATTGGCAATTATGCTAGTTTTAATACTCCTCAAAGTGGGGATTATGGAGGGCGAAAAACAAATTATCATATCAAGCAGTCAGACTTAGTTGTTGGGCAAATTGCATATCTTCAAGAAGCTTATGAGATTGGGGATAATTCTCCTAATGACACAAGCATCTTTCAACAAATTTGGTTAAGGAAGGATGCATCTGGAAACATACTTATGGTTGCTATTAATGTTGAAGGAACGGGTTTGCTTGCTGATGCTATGATTCTTCCTGTTGCTCATAGGTTTATTCCAAATGAGTATTTGACACTTGGTTATACTCGTTCTTATGTTTTCGGAGACCAAACTACCTATGATACTGTCATGAGTATTTCAGCTAATGTTGGTTCTTATAATAATTGTATTGTGGTAAGAGAAACAATTGTTTCAGATCAATCAGTTGAAAAAATTGATGAATATTACTATGCTCCCTCTGCTGGGATTGTTAAAATGCAAAGATTGTATAATCGAGATGAACCTCAATTTTTTACTGCTTCATTAACAAACATTCTTAATTATGATTGTTATGTTGGTTTACAAGACAATGAATTTATTGATGGAAAAACAATTAAGGTTTACCCTAATCCAGCTTCTGGAATTGTAAATTTAGAAATAAATAATGTAAACAAAGAAGTTTTAACATTGAATATCTATAATATCATTGGCTCATTAGTTAAGAGAGAAACTATAAGACATGAAAAGAATCAAGTTGATGTTGGAGATTTATTAAATGGAATTTATTTGATTGAGATAAGGTCAAATGATTCAAGTCAAAGACAAAAGCTTATTATCCAAAACAACAATTCAAAATAACAAGTAATATTCTAAGTATTATGAAAAAACATGAATTAATTCTTATTATTCTTTTCTTCTTCGGGATTGGTAATAGGGTAGAGGCACAAAAGTTTTGGGCTTTAAATAATGTTGGAGATACTTTGTATTATAATATAACGTCTTCTCTTGCTCCTTATTCGGTTGAGATTACTTATAAGGGTGATAATTATCAGGAATTTGCTAATGAATATGTTGGTACAATTTCTATTCCTTCGACTGTGGTTCACAATTCTATTACTTATTCTGTAAAATCAATAGGCGAAAATGCTTTTAGATTGTGTGATAATATAAACGCTGTTATTATTCCTAACTCCATAACTTCTATTGGAGAGAGTGCTTTTTCTAATAGTGGCATAAGTTCTGTTTCTATACCAAGCTCAGTGGAGTATATTGGTGAATGGTCTTTTAGGTATTGTTTTGAATTAACTAGTTTCTATGTTCCACCTACTCTTTCTAAGATTGATTTTGCAGCCCTATATGGTTGTTACTATATGCAAGAGATAATTGTTGATGCTAATAATCCAAATTATTCTTCAATTGATGGGGTCTTATATAATAAGTTGGGTGATACTTTAATCTCTTGTCCTGGAGGAAAACAAGGATCTTTCTTAGTAACAACTAATGTTAATTATATTGCCGATTTAGCCTTTTGTTATGTCAATTTAACTAATATCAATGTTGAAACAAATAACCCTAAATATTCTTCATCAGAGGGTATCCTTTATAATAAAGTTATGGATACCATTATTGCTTCAACTACAAGGAAAGTTGGTTCAGTTATTATTCCAAATTCTGTTACTCATATTTATTCATCTTGTTTCTTTCAGTGTAAGCAATTATCATCAATAACAATTCCTACTTCTGTAAGTTCAATTGGGGATTTTGCCTTTGCATATTGTGATGGTTTAACTACCATTCAAATCCCTAATTCAATTACTAAAATAAGCATGGGGGCTTTTTATGATTGTCCAGGCCTAATCTCCATTACAATTCCAGCTTTAGTTAATAGCATAGGAGACCAAGCATTTTCTTATTGTACAGGGCTAACTTTTATAAAACTATATCCAGAAATACCACCTCAAATAGTATCTTCGACTTTTGCAGGTGTTTCAGATTCAATTCCTGTTTATGTTCCCTGTAGTTCATTGACACTATATCAAGGGGCTGAGTATTGGAGTGGTTTTACAAATTATGATTGTTTCATTGGATTAGATAATTTACCAATAAACAATCTTGCAATCAATATCTACCCTAATCCAGCTTCTGATATTGTAAATTTTGAAATAAATAATGCAAACAAAGAAGTATTAACATTGAATATCTATAATATCATTGGCTCATTAGTTATGACTAAAACTATAAGTCAAGAAAAGAATCAAGTTAATGTTGGAGATTTATTAAATGGAATTTATTTGATTGAGATAAGGTCAAGTGATTCAATGAAAAGACAAAAGCTTATTATTAAAAAATAAGATTAGTATTATAAGATAGCCTATCTATTTCTAATAATAAAAAGCTAAAAGGAGAGTGGAAATTACTAGAATCAAGTATTAAATTATTAGAATCAAGTATTAAATTTCTATCTCTTTGTTTAATTTTGCTAAGATGTACATCTCACGGTGCTAAGATGTACATCTTAAGACGCTAAGATGTACATCTCAGTAAGCTAAGATGTACATCTGAGCAAAACCATTCTTTGATTTGATAATTTAATGCCAAGAACTAATAATTTTATGTGGCGTTTTAGATGTTTATTTAGTTATTTCCCATCCCAAATCTACTCAAATACTATTCAATTGCTATTATTCGACACATAAAAGAAGAGGTTTTAATGTTTT
>JAGNRX010000189.1 GCA_017988355.1 Bacteroidales bacterium
GTTTAATCAAGTCATATCAACAGCCACTACAGGAATGAAGCCTCAATCAATGGAAAGTAGTTCTAACTTCTTTGAATCTTCTGAAAAAATAGATTATGGTATTAGAGCAGGTCTTGGCTTTGAGTTTTCAAAAATAACTATTGGGTTCTTTTTCGACTATGGCTTATCAAATATTATGAAAAACCCAAAAGAAGGTGTTTCTATTAAAGCTAGTTCTATTGGATTAAATCTTGGCTATAGATTCTAAGGATAAGAAAATCTAATATCATAAATTATTGAAAAGAGGCGAGCTAATTGTCTCTTTTTTTTTATATTTGCAGATTAGAATAATTACTATGTCGAAAAAGAAAGCTAAATACGAGTTTGACCAAAAGTCTTTGTCTTTTAAGATTAAGCACAAAACATTAAATGAGAAAATTAAGACTGCTTCATTTAGTGTTGCCTTTGGTTTGGTTCTGGCTGTGGTCTTTATTGTTATTATTTATTTGTTTATTGATTCGCCTAAGGAAAAGCTTCTTAAACGACAAGTGCAGACTTATGAGAGGCAGTATAGTGTTTTGAATAGGGAAATAGATAATTTGTCAGAGGTTTTGCATGTTATTGAAAGCAGGGATAAAGACGTTTATAGGGTGATTTTTGAGGCTGAACCTTCACTTCTTGATTCTGAGAAACTAATCAATAAGAATAGTCTTGTCCTTAGTTCTAAGGGAAATTCAAGTGAGTTAATTATTAATACGTCTAAGAAGATTGATGAGATTTCAAAGAGATTATATCTTCAGTCTAAATCTTTTGATGAGGTCTTCCCTATTGCTAAGAGTAAGAAGGAACGTATGGTTTGTATGCCTGCTATCTTGCCTATTTCACAGAAGGCTTCTAATTTGGTTTCTGGCTTTGGTTCTCGTTTCCATCCTATTCTTCAGATAAGGAGGATGCACACAGGAATTGACTTTTCGGCAAAGACTGGAACTCCTGTTTATGCAACGGCTGATGGTGTGGTTTCTGACCCTAATGGCTCTGGAACTGGTTATGGGATTTGTGTTATGATTAATCATGGATTTGGGTTTGAAACTCTCTATGCCCATCTTTCTAAAATGAAGGTTAGAACAGGACAAAAGGTTAAGAGAGGTGATGTTATTGGGTTTGTTGGTAGTACTGGTTTAACTCAGGCTCCTCACCTACATTATGAAGTGCATAAGAATGGAGATCCAATTAATCCGGTCTATTATTTCTTCAACGATTTGAGTGTTGAGGAGTATGAAAAGGTGATTGAAAAGTCTAAAGAGGATAATCAAAGTTTATCGTAAAATGGAAGTAAAAATAGAAGAGACATCAGGCTTTTGCTTTGGAGTGATTTCTGCAATTAATCTTGTGGAAAAAGAATTAGAGAATGCTGATAAGATATATTGCTTAGGAGATATTGTTCATAATAACATGGAGGTTGATAGGTTAGCAAATCTTGGCTTAGAGGTGGTTGATTTGGAGAAGATGAAAGAGCTTAGAGACACTAAGATTGTTATTAGGGCTCATGGTGAACCGCCATCAACTTATGAAAGGGCAAGAGAGAATGGTCTTGAAGTTATTGATGCTACTTGCCCTATTGTGCTTAGGCTTCAGAAAAACGTCAAGAAGGCATATCAAGAGATTCAGAAAACAGGTGGTAAGATAATTATCTTTGGAAAGAAGGGTCATGCTGAGGTTGTTGGTTTGGTTGGACAGACAAATGGCGAGGCTTGTGTGATTAGCAATATGGATGATTTAGATAGTCTTGATTGTACAATACCTCTTCATATCTTTTCTCAGACAACTATGAATGCTGGAGAGTATAAGAAGATTTGCTCTGAGATTGAGAAAAGGCTTGAGGAATTATGTCATTCAGGGAAAAATCAACTGATTATTACAGATTCTATTTGCAAGAAGGTTTCGTCACGCACAAGCCAGCTGATTGAGTTTGCTGACAGTGTTGATGTTGTTTTGTTTGTTAGTGGTAAGCATAGCTCCAATGGTATGTATTTGTATTCTCTGTGTAAGAAACACAAGGAAAAGACTTATTTCATTTCATCAAAGGAAGATATTAAGAAGGAATGGTTTGAAAACTGTAATAGTGTTGGCATTTCTGGAGCAACAAGCACTCCGATGTGGTTAATGAAAGAAATTGCAGACTATGTATCTAAGTAAACTTAAGCTAAATAATTTTAAGAATATTGTTGAAACTGATCTTACATTCTGCAAAAACGTTAATTGCTTTGTTGGTGAGAATGGTGTAGGTAAGACTAATCTCTTAGACTCTATTCACTATCTTTCTTTCTGCAAGAGTTATTTCAATGTTATTGATGGGAATAATATAAAACATGATGAGGATTTCTTCGCTATTCATGGCTTATATAATTTCGATGATAATTCTTCTGAGAAGTTTTCTTGTAGCCTTAGGAAGGGAGAGAGGAAGCAGTTTAGGTGTGGTGATAAGGAGTATAATAGGTTTTCAGAGCATATTGGTAAGATTACGCTTGTTATGATTACTCCCTCTGACCAAGAGCTTATTATTGGGGCAAGTGAGCTTAGGAGGAGGTTTCTTGATTTGGTTATCTCTCAGGCTGATAGTCTTTATTTAGATAATTTGATTAAGTATAATAAGGCTCTTGAACAAAGGAATAGTTTGCTTAAACATTTTTCAAACAATATGAGCTTTGATGAACAATCGCTTTTGATTTGGGATGAGCAGCTTATTTCTTACGGCTCTAAGATACACAGAAAGAGAAAAGAGTTTATTGAGGATTTTGCTAATCTGTTTCAGTTCTATTATAATTTTATTTCATCAGAGAAAGAATCTGTTTCACTAGACTATGAGTCTTTGGATTTAGAAAATAACTATTCTCAGTTGCTTATTGGTGCAAGGCAGAAAGACAGGGTGCTTGGCTACACTTCTATTGGCATTCATAAGGATGACTTAGGTTTGAAGATGGATAATAGGAATATTAAGAAATATGCATCTCAAGGTCAGCAGAAGTCTTTCCTCTTGGCTTTGAAGTTAGCTCAGTTTGAATATATTTTTAAGAGGACAAAGATTAAGCCTATATTGCTTTTGGATGATATCTTCGATAAATTGGATTTGAGCAGGATAAGTAAGCTTATGGAACTGGTGGGTAGCGATAGGTTTGGGCAGTCTTTTATTACAGATACTCAAATTGGGAGGATTGAAGACATTTTCAAAAGCACAGATATTGAACATAGGATTTATAAATTAACTGAGAAGGGAATAGTGGATGAAAAGTAGAAATTATGTTGATAAGATAACATTTAACGTTAGGGAGACTAAGGAGAAAAACATTAAGGATGTTATGAAGGACTTCTTTGCCTACTACCATATTGATGCTAATTTGAATGATGAAGATATTATTGCGGCTTGGAGGGAGATTACTGGGGAATTGATTAATAAGCTAACCTCTAAGATATATGTTCAGAGCAATTGTTTATATGTTCAGGTTAA
>JAGNRX010000190.1 GCA_017988355.1 Bacteroidales bacterium
GTATGTACATCGTATCATTAACTTACAAAGCTTCGTTGGAGGCCATTGATAAAGAGCTAAATAATCATATCGATTACTTGAAGAAACAATACGCCGCCGGCAACTTTCTGGCATCGGGACGAAAAATCCCAAGAAACGGAGGCGTGATCCTTGCTAAAGCACAAAGCAGAGAAGTGCTGGACGAAATTCTGAAACAAGACCCATTCAATCAAAACAACCTGGCCGACTACGAAGTGATAGAATTTGTCCCCTCGATGACCAGCAAAGAATTAAGCTACCTGTTAGAGCAATAATCCCAACAAAAAGCATTACTAAAATATAACACACAGCGGACAAGGCTCTGGCGTATGAAACAAGACGGTGGGATGCGAGTGGCTCAAATTGGGTATTCTTTAACACGTTCAAATTCTCATGTTAACAAAAGGCGTTTTTTTTAACATGAGAAAAGCGTCATGTTAAGTAAATGGAATTTCTTTAACATGAGTTTATTATTGGCTAATACAGTGATAATGGATATCCTTAAACAAGGAATTACGGATTTGAAAACAACTAAATCTATTACCATCCAATACAACGTAACCTATGTTGTCAATTTTAGAAGAGGATATAATCTATAACTCTTACTGAATTTGATTACAGTATACCCAGATAAAAGGGATTTATTGCATTTGATATTGCATAAATATACTAAATGAGCAAGTCTATATAAATGTCTTACGTGGTATTGCAACCATTTTCCTGACATCAGGAAAATAGTTTTATTATAATTCAAGCATTGTACGATAATAAGAGAATTACCTAGTCTTTAGCTTGGTCAACAGCTTGATCAACAACTTGGTCAATAGCATTAACCTACCCTTTGAGAAATGCAAGACATTGTTTGTAATCTTATAAGAAAGATCAAGCTAAGTACCATTTGCTTTAGTCTTAAGAAGTGTATTATTCAATTGATTTCGCTCCATATTGGCTTTTAAATTTAAAGGGCTATGAACTATCTGGAAATTCAGGATAGTTCATAATGAAGAATAAAGTAATGTTACTATCGTTTTCCTGGTATAAGGAAAACGATAGTAACATAATTCACAGCCTAACAATAATCAAAAAAGATTGAGTTCACTGGAGGCTTACGATTAAAATATTGAAGAATCACGTATTTTCAATATTTTCCACGACCTTCAGATCATCGCATTCATATTTAATGTTAAACCAAGAGGGTCTTTCTACATCATTAGTTGCATAAATTGGTTTAATCTCCACATTTACAGTTTTACCATCCTTGGCCAGTTTCTTCCATTTGGCTTCTATGCTCCGATATACAGACTTATTCACATTGGAAGTCATGGGAATTAAGTTAATCATATTGGAGCTACCTCCAAATTCATCGGCTATTAGGTGTCCAGCATGATCATTCTCTTTACCTTGTTTAAGTTTTGTACACCATCTCTGCACACCATTATCCCTTACAGACTGTTTAATAAGGCTTTGTGGAGTGATTTTAAATTCAGTTTTGGCTACACGTCCAAAATCATCGATTGTATATTTGGCGCCATCAATCACATAAATACAACTAGCTAAAGGCTTTAATTGAGCAAACCAATTATTAACATCCTTGGAAGATATTTCAACAACTTTCCCAGGTTTAATTTTGGCTAATAATCTTTTAGATTCTTTACCCAATATCAAAACGTCTCCTGAAGCACCCTCTTGAAAAATATAATTTTGAATCTTGTTTCCTCCATATTTTGCATAATCATCAGCATGGATAAATATTTTAAGAAAACTTTCATCAACAGCTTTGCTTGGGATATGGCTATATAAATGATCCCATTGAGTTAGAAAGTTGGGATTTTTTTCTAAGAAAGGGACTAAATTGGGGTGATTATCAAGAACCTTGAATAATTGCGTCTGTCTTTCAGCAGAAAAGACAGAAAAACGTTGTAATAATGATTTTGAAGGCTTTACATTTTTTACCGTTACCATTGCGGCTTTAACAGCGGGGAATGATAGTTTGGCCGTTTTTTTACAGCTAGTGGAATGACACAAAATCGTTATCAAAACACACAAGAAAAGGACTTTCTTCATTAGTATAAATTTAAATTGGTTTTTAAATTTGAATAGTATTGTTTAACATTTTCATCCAAAGCATTCTTGTAATAGCTTTTCCTATCTTTTTGAATTTGTTGCTTAATATTCTTTTCTAATTGTTGAAAAATACTTTTTTGGAGTTTTTCTATTTTCTCTTCAACGTTTAATTTATTTCCTGCAATCATCTCATAACTATCATCAAAAGTTTTTTCTAAACCAGCATAGACTAAACCTGAGCTGATTAAAGCCAATGGCCCTGTGAAATTCGTCACCAATAAATCGACTCCTAAAGACAAACCACTCACAACTGTCTCCTTAACCACTCCGATTCGCTGATCTCTTATAAGTCCGTTTAAACTATCCATCTCAATCATAAAGTTATCTAATTGAACTTTTTGAGCTATCGTCAAGTTATCAACCAATTCGTTGTAACCTAAAATCTCATTAATAGCTAGAGCTCTGCTGCAATTTATAGAGATGCAATAAGCCATTATCTCATCTCGAAGTTCACTTTCCAACTCTTTGGTATCTATGCTACTTTTAAATTTATCACGATAGAATTTCTGTAATTCTTGATCATCCTTAAAGAATCCGAGAACAGTATTGGTCCAACTATCCATATCATCTTCAATAAACTCTTTAGCTAAATCAAAGGTGTACTGTTCAATTTTTTTGTTAATAGAGGATTCTAAATTTTTATTAGCATCTCGCTCAAACATCTCTGCCTGCCAGATGAAATACTGTAATCTTCTTTTTTCCTGCGACAAATTGTTTGTTTTATATTTATAGACGTATGATTGAGGAACTTGTATATTTGCTATTCCCTCATTGTAATTGTAATAATAAGGAGCTACATTTATTTTTAGCGGAATTGTATCCAGTTCATATTCCATATTGATGTAAGCAATCATTACTTTTAACGAATCTTCCATATTAAGAGCTTGCTTTTTCTTGAGAGCATTGGCCACGGAAGAAACACCCACTTTTGTATATTGGGATATAATAGGAAGATTCTGGGCCCTTTCATGAATTTTCCATAAGCAATCGTATGCGCTCTTCTCAATCCTACAAATTGGAATTAGGTTCTTTTTTTTATTTTCATTGTAAATCCAATCAACCTTATCAAAGTAGCTCTCTCTAAGTTCTTTCCCCTGAATACACTGCACAATCTCTTCTTCCGAGTAATTGCTACGAAGAGCCAATTCTTTTGTGGTATAGCCAATAGTGTAAAGTTCCTGAAGTTCTTGGCGAGCAGTATCTACTGAAATCGCCTCTTTGTCATGTCCACAGCCACAAATGAAGAGGAGTAAAAGAGTATAAAAATTAATTTTTTTCATCGTTCTTCTGTTATTT
>JAGNRX010000191.1 GCA_017988355.1 Bacteroidales bacterium
TGTACATCTTAGCTTACTCCGATGTACATCTTAGCGTGCTGTGATGTACATCTTAGCTTACTCCGATGTACATCTTAGCAATTTAAAACAAAGAGATAGGAATTTAATCCTTTGTTTTAAAAGTTTTTTTCTTTGAAAGAGGGATTTCTTTCTTAGTAAGGAAATGATAAATGGGGATTATGAAAATGGGGTTTGCTATTATTATAACCTATCAATCAGTTCTTTTATGTCGATTGTTAGGGAGCATTTGAAATGTTTTTGAGGGCATTTCTTATAACCGTGTAGTCCACAAGGGCGGCAAGATAGTTTTTCTTTGGTTTCAACTATTATGGAATTTTCGCTTAGGGGTGTAAATCCAAATTCACGAACCGTTGAACAGAATATTGCTGTTGTTGGAGCGTTTACTGATGTACAAAAATGCAGTGGTGCAGAATCGTTCATAAAGTTCATTTTGGCGTCTTTCATAAGTGCTGTTGACTCCAAAAAACTTAGCTCTCCTGCTAGTATTTGGCATTTAGGGTGACTAATTGCTGATTGTATTTCTTGGCAAAGGGGAATATCAGAGGGTGAGCCAAGTAAGTAAATTGATGCTTCATTAGGAATAAGTTTTAAGAATTCAATCCAACCTTCTTTATGGAACTGTTTGGTAAACCAGAGTGAGCTTGGACTTATTGTATAGTATGTTCCGTCTTTATATTGCTTTACTTTCTCAAATGCCTCTGGGGTTGGATAGAGTTTTGGTGGCGAAACATCGGACTCATCATCCTCACAAATGGATTCAATTAGACTATAATTTCTGTCTATTTCGTGAACAAATTTATCCTTATCAATAAGGTGTTCTATCTTTTGGTCGAAGAATGAAGAGAAAGGGTTTTTCTTAAATCCTATCTTTTCATCGGAGTGGGATAAAGCTGTGATTATCCCGGATGAAAAGAAGCGATTGATATTTATAACGTATTCATAGTCAATTTTTCTTAACTCTAAAATCAACTTAATGAGTTTGGAGTATTTATTTTCTTTCTTATCCCAAATCCATACCTTACCTATGAAAGGATGGTTTGTGAAAAGAGATTCATTTCCTTTCTTTACAAGGATGTCAATCTTTTCTGCGGGATAATTATAATGCAATTCTTCTAATACAGATGTTGCTAAAACCACATCACCTATTGAAGCTGTTTGTATTACTAAAAACTTTTTCATCGAGCAAAGGTATAAAATATTCTTCAAATCTTAACTATGAAGCCTAAGTTGGGGTTTGAAAAATCTGATTATTGGATTTGAAAATAGGAGATTAAAAAAAGGGACTGCAATTAAATGCAATCCCTTCTTAGGTTTATGATTTTGTATTTACTTGTTTAGAAATCCCAACAAGTACATAGGTTTCTGTCTCCAAAAGCGTCATCTACCCTTGAGCAAGATGGCCAGTATTTGTCATCATGTGGTTGTGGGAATGCTGCTTCTTGGCGAGTGTATGGTTTATCCCAACTGTCTGCACAAACAACTTGCATTGTATGTGGTGCATTCATTATTAGGTTGTTTTTCTTGTCTGCCTTACCTTCTTCAATGTCTTTAATTTCTTTTCTGATTTGAATAAGGGCATCGCACAAACGGTCCATTTCTTCCAAGGATTCTGATTCTGTTGGTTCAATCATTAGGGTTCCGTGAACTGGGAAAGCAACTGTTGGAGCATGGAAGCCATAGTCCATTAGTCGTTTTGCAATATCTCCACATTGGATACCACTTGAAAGGCTAAATGGGTTACAATCTATAATTAGTTCGTGAGCAACCATTCCTTTTTTCCCTGTATAAAGGATGTCGTATGAAGAGCTAAGACGCTTTTTCATATAGTTTGCATTAAGGATTGCATAACGAGTTGCGTCAGTTAGCCCTTCAACTCCAAGAAGTTTTAAGTAGCCGTAAGTTATTAGTAATAGCATTGGACTTCCGTAAGGTGAGCCAGCTACAGGTGAACCATGCTTTCCGCCAACCTCAACTTCAGAGTGGTTTGGTAGGTAATCAGCCAGTTGTGCCGTTACTCCAATAGGACCAACTCCAGGACCACCACCGCCATGAGGCATTGCAAAGGTCTTGTGTAGGTTTAGGTGGCAAACATCTGCTCCCATATATCCAGGAGAGGTTAAGCCAACTTGCGCATTCATATTTGCACCGTCCATATATACTAAACCACCATTTTCATGTATGATATTAATGATTTCTAATATTCCTTCTTCAAATACTCCGTGAGTTGAAGGGTAGGTTATCATTAGAGATGATAGTTTGTCTTTATGAAGGATTGCTTTTTCTCTTAGGTCTTCAATATCTACTTCGCCTTCCTTAGTTGATTTAACAATAACGATGTCTAAGCCTGCCATTGCTGCTGATGCTGGATTGGTTCCGTGAGCTGATGCTGGTATCAAACAAATTGTTCTGTCTGCTTGTCCGTTTGCTCTTTGGTAATCACGAATTGTTGTTAAGCCTGCATATTCTCCTGCTGCACCTGAATTTGGTTGGAAACTTACTTTTGCAAATCCTGTTACTTCAGAAATAATCTTATCCATATTGTCTATAACTTCCAAATAGCCTTCTGCTTGATCTTTTGGCACAAATGGATGTATATTACCAAACTCTACCCATGTGAAAGGTATCATTTCTGCTGCTGCATTTAGTTTCATAGTACAGCTTCCAAGTGGAATCATTGCTCTATTTAAAGAAAGGTCTTTTACTTCCAACTTCTTTAAGTAGCGCATCATCTCTGTTTCGCTGTGATATTTGCTAAATATTTCTTGTGTTAGGATAGGAGTTTTACGAGATAAGTTTTCTGGTATAATTCCTTTTGAAGCCTCTGCTACAAACTTAACGTCTGTGTGTTTTTTTGAAACAAGACCAGCAAAGATTGAAAGAATTAGATTAACGTGCTCAATTGTTGTTACCTCGTCAAAGCTGATTGAGATCTGTTTGTCGTCAATGCAGTTAAAGTTAATTTGATTTTCAACAGCCTTTGCACAAACTTGTTTTCCTGAAACAGGAGTTTCAAAGTGCAGGGTGTCGAAGAATGCTTTGTTTTTTTGGATAAAGCCATATTGAGTTGCTTCTTTTGCAAGCAAAGCTGCAAGTGAGTGGATTTCATTTGCAATTGCCTTTATTCCCTCTGGTCCATGCCAAGCTGCATATTGCCCTGCAACGATTGCAACCATTGCTGTTGCGGTGCAGATATTTGAAGTTGCTTTTTCTCTCTTGATATGTTGTTCACGCATTTGAAGAGCTAAACGATATGCTTTGTTACCTTGTGCATCGGTTGTTATTCCTACAATTCTTCCTGGTATATTTCTCTTGAAGTTTTCGGTACAAGCAAAGTATCCTGCGTGAGGACCACCATAGCCCATCGGAACTCCAAAACGTTGTGTTGAACCACAAACGCAATCAGC
>JAGNRX010000025.1 GCA_017988355.1 Bacteroidales bacterium
CCACATAATCTATTTCTTGGTTTGTTAGTTGAGGATAGATAGGAAGGGAGATTTCCCTCTTATATGTTTCATAAGCAATAGGGTGGTCTTCTATCTTGTAGCCCATGTTTTTGAAAAGAGTTAGCATTGGCATTGGGATATAGTGAACATTGGTTGCAATATTCCTGTCTGCCATATATTGAATTAGTTTATCTCTTTGTTCTTCTGTTATTGGGTTAATCCTTAAAGCATAAAGGTGGTAAGATGTGGTTAGAGAACTAGTGTCTTGCTGAGGAAGTATTGCCCAGTGATTATCCTTCAAAAGTTCTGAATATTTCTCATACACTCTCTTTCTCTCATTAAGCAAGTAGTCGTATTTCCTAAGTTGAGCTAAGGCTATTGCTGCATTCACATCAGGCATATTAATTTTCATTCCATGAGCAATGATATCATAACGCCATGCTCCAGCCTTGGTTTTGGTGAAAGCATCTTTTGTTTGACCATTAAGAGATAGTATTCTTAAATCTTTGTATGTTTCATCATTATCAAAAGGCTGAGGAAGATTTAAACAAATTGCTCCTCCCTCTGCTGAGGTTAGGTTCTTAACGGCATGAAGTGAAAGAACACTCACATCAACCATTTGAGCAATTGTTTTGTTTTGAAAGGTTGCACCAAGAGAATGAGCAGAGTCGGAAAGAACCATTATCCTGCCAAATTTCTTTTGATTATCAGATTCTGCAACGAATTGTTCTACGATTTCTTTTGAACAAACTAATGCCATAATCTTTTCGTAATCGCAAGGAACACCTCCCAAATCTACTGGGATTATTGCTTTTGTTCTTGGAGTTATGGCTTGCCTTATTTTCTCAACATCTATTGTAAGGTTTCTTGTTATATCAACCATAATAGGTCTTGCATTTGCATCCATAACAGCCATTGCTGTAGCACAGTATGTATAGGAAGGAACAATTACTTCGTCCCCTTCCTTAAGTCCTAACCAACGAAGTATTAGAATTGTGCCACTTGTCCAAGAATTAACACAATTCACTCTCTTAGCCTTACAATATTCTTGTAGGCCTTGTTCTAAGGCTGCAACCTTTGGACCTGTTGTTATCCAGCCTGAATTAAGACTATCGTTAACCTCGTTAATAACATCTTGGTCGATGTAGGGAGGTGCAAAGGGAATATTCATCAGCTTAAATTGACATTATTTCTTTTTCCTTGATAACGTATAATTCATCTGTGCACTTGATTTCTTTTTCAGTAATTGCTTCAATTTCTTTTTCAACAACCTTTATTTCATCTTCTGAAACTCCTTGGTCTTTTGATTTCTTTATCTTGTCAATTATACTTCTTCTAACGTTTCTGATACTTACTTTTGCATCTTCCACTTCTGCTTTGGCTCTCTTAGCAAGCTCTCTTCGTCTTTCTTCTGTAACAGGAGGAAGGGTTATTCTTAGCATATCTCCTTCAAACTTTGGAGTAAAACCAAGATTAGCTGCAAGAATAGCTTTGTCAATTGGAGAAAGCATAGCTTTTTCCCAAGGTTGTATAACTATTTGTTTTGCATCAGGAGTGGAAACGTTTGCTACCTGAGATAGGTCAGTCATATTTCCATAATAATCTACTTTTATTCCTTCAAGCATAGAAGGAGATGCTTTACCTGCTTTAATCTTATTCAATGAACCTTCAAGAAACTTTACTGCCCCTTGCATATTCGTTGTACATTCTTGAATTAAATTTTTTGATGAATCTGTCATAATATATTGGTTTTTTATTAAATTCTTGTTGCGGTTCTTTTGTAAGCCTCTGAATAATTTTCATCTGTAGTGATAGTAAAGCTAAAGTTAATTTTATCTTCACTTACTAATACTCCAGTTCCTTTCATTTTACTCCTACCTATTTGTTGTTCAAAAGAAGCTGTTGTGGTAACTACTGTTGCTTTTATTGAAAGACTTGGCTGAAGCCCAAACAAATCACCACTTATTATTATCTGCTTGTTATCACTAGGGTCAATCTTAATTGTTCCTGTATTTGATTTTATAAGATTTTCATTGTTTTTAGTTTGAGGGAAAATAACATCTTCACTCAATTTCCACCTTCCATTCCAGTCCTCAGATGCAAGAGATTTATCATCTTGGCAAGAAACAAAACTCAGTGATATAAAAGCGAACAATAAACTCAATAGAGCCGTAATTTTATTTTTCATTTCTTTAGTTCTAATTATGTTTTAATGTGCAAATATAAGAATATAACCCTAATTCATATACAAAAAGTGTTGAAATAATTCGATGATATGTAATATTTGAGTAATTTTGAAGCTTGAAATAAGAAAGAAAAATGATAAAAAAACAAATTCCTAATACAATTACTCTTCTAAATTTGCTATGTGGGATAATGGCTATCTACACCCTCTACACAACCGAAAGCCTAATAATACCTTCTGTTTTGGTCATTGTTGGAGCCCTTTTTGATTTTATGGACGGCTTAGCTGCAAGAGCCTTAAAAGCATATTCTAATCTTGGCAAGGAGTTAGATTCTTTAGCAGATCTTGTAACTTTTGGCGTTGCTCCAAGTTTAATTACCGTTGATTTACTTAAAGAGTTTTCCTTATCAGATGCATTCCTATTAAAATTTCCTTTCTTAGTTTTTATTCCAATTCTTATGGCTCTAATGTCAGCATATAGATTAGCAAAATTTAATATAGATACTCGTCAAACAATGGGATTTATTGGTGTTCCTACTCCTGCAAATGCTCTTATCTGGATTTCTCTACCGATAATATATTATCTTGAAACTAATTCAATACATCTTTGGGGAATAGATAATCAAGCGTTTTACACAAACTTCACCGCAGTTTTATTAAACCCGATAGTTATTCTTCTTGGCTCAGTTCTAATGTCTTTTTTGCTAATTGCAGAGCTGCCTCTTTTTGCCCTAAAGTTTAAAAATTTTAGTTGGAAAGACAATAAAGAGAAATTTATCTTCCTAATAACTGCATTATTTCTTATATTTGCATTTAATTTATATTCAATTCCACTTATAATAATAGTATATATAATAGAATCATTAATCATTAACAAAATAAAGAAATGAAATTTATTGCTGAAATCGATGTAATGCCATTAAAGGCGTTATTAGACCCTCAAGGAAAAGCTGTAACCTCTTCAATGAGTAATATCGGACTAGAACAAATCTCTAATGTTAGAATAGGTAAACACATCACTCTTGAGCTTGAAGCTTCCACAAAAGAAGAAGCAAAAACTTTAGTTGACAGTGCTTGCAATCAATTACTTCATAATCCAGTAATGGAGCATTACGAATTTAAACTTATTGAGCAGTAAATGATAAGCAAGTCATTAGACATTGCTATTGCTGACTTTGATTATGCTTTGCCAGATAATAGAATTGCAAAGTTTCCTCTACAAGAAAGAGACAAGGCTAAGCTTTTAGTTTTAAAAAATGAGGCAATTTCAGAGATACCATTCTTTGAGTTGCCTCAACTTTTAGATAAGGATAGCCTGTTAATATATAATGACACAAAAGTAGTTCATGCAAGGCTTTTCTTTAAGAAAGAGACAGGTTCTGTGATTGAAGTATTTTGTCTTGAGCCAACCGACCCAAACGAAATCCAAATAGCTTTTTCCCAAAAGGGACTAGGAAGATGGAAATGCTTTATTGGCAATAATAAGAAATGGAAAAGTGGCATATTAAGAAAGACTATTGAATTTGAAGGTAAGAGTATTGAACTTTGTGCTGAAAGAGAAAATCAGGTTGATAATGCTTTTATAGTTAAATTTACTTGGACTAAGGATTATTCCTTTGCTGAGGTTCTTGCTCTTATGGGCGTAATACCACTTCCTCCTTATTTGAATAGAGAAGCAAGAAAAGAGGATAACGACGATTACCAAACAATTTATGCAAATGAGGAAGGCTCTGTTGCAGCACCTACTGCCGGATTACATTTCACTCAAAAAACATTCTTAGACCTTGAAGAGAAACAAATTAATTCAAGATTTGTTACCCTTCACGTTGGAGCAGGCACTTTCAAGCCTGTTAGCTCTTACTCAATTTCTGAGCACGTAATGCACACCGAAAAAGTCACAATAACAAAAGAGGTCATTAAGGATTTAATAAATCATATTGAGAAGAAGATTATCTGTGTTGGGACAACCTCAGTCAGAACAATTGAAAGCCTATATTGGCATGGAGTTAAGCTAATTGAAAACAAAGACACCGACTTAGAAATTGATATTCAACAGTGGGAGCCTTACCAAAAAGAAACCCAAATTAGTTCAAAGCAAGCATTAGAAGCAATAATTGAGAAAATGGGAGATGAAGATATAATTTGTGGACAGACCCAAATCATTATTGCACCTTCTTATAAATATAGGATAGTAAAGGCAATGATAACTAATTTTCATCAACCCAAAAGCACATTATTATTATTAGTATCGGCAATGATAGGTGAGAAATGGAAAGAATGTTATAATTTTGCCTTAGAAAATGATTTTAGATTTCTATCATTTGGTGATGCATGTTATTTTGAGCCATAAAATAAGAAAAATAATAGATTATGAAATACAAGAGAATATTATTAAAACTTAGCGGAGAGTCTCTTATGGGAGAACAAGAATATGGAATATCTCCATTAATGCTATCTCAATATGCAAGAGAAATAAAGGAAGTAAAAGAAAAAGGATGTGAAATTGCTATTGTGATTGGAGGGGGAAATATCTTTAGAGGACTTCAAGGAGTTGCGCAAGGAACTGATAGGGTTCAAGGCGATTATATGGGAATGCTTGCAACAATTATTAACTCAATGGCTTTGCAAGGAGAATTAGAAAAACAAGGAGTAAGAACAGAATTACTATCTGGTCTTGCAATTGAACCTATTTGTAAGGAGCATTCTCGCCGCCGTTCAATTGAGGCTCTGGAAGAAGGTAAGGTAGTAATTATTGGAGGAGGAACAGGAAACCCATATTTCACAACCGACACAGCGTCTTCTCTTAGAGCAATCGAAATAAAGGCTGATGTTATCCTAAAAGGCACAAGGGTTGACGGAGTCTATACTGCAGACCCAGAAAAAGACCCTAAAGCAAAGAAGTATTCTGAACTAAGTTTTCAAGAAGCCCTTACAAAACAATTGAAAATTATGGATATGACTGCTTTTGCCCTTTGTCAAGAAAACAACCTACCTATTTATGTTTTCGATATGAACAAGGAAGGCAATCTTCAAAAGGTGGTTATTGGTGAGCATATAGGTACAATAATTAGATAGCAAATGGAAATACTTGTGTGTTAGAGTTTTTTTCCTTATTTTTGCGAACTTAAATACAAAAACATATAAATAATAAATAGAAACAAAATGAACAAATTAAGAAAATTACTCTCAGTGATGCTTGCTGTTGTTTTGGTAGGCTCATCTGTTTCGGCTTTTGCTTGCACAAGTTTCCTTGTAACAAAAGGTGCTTCAAAAGACGGTTCAACAATGATTACATATGCAGCAGACTCACACACCTTATATGGGGAGTTATATTATAGAGCTGCAAAAACATATCCAGCAGGAACAATGCTACAAATTGTAGATTGGGATTCAGGTAAAAAACTTATAAAGATTCCTCAAATAGCTCAAACCTACACAACAGTAGGTAATTCAAATGAGTGGGGTCTATCTATAACAGAAACAACTTATGGTGGAAGAGCAGAACTTGAAGACTCAACAGGAGGTATTGACTACGGTACATTAATTTATCTAACCCTACAAAGAGCAAAAAATGCTCGTGAGGCAATTAAGCAAATGGCAGAATTAGTTGACACTTATGGTTATTTCTCTTCAGGAGAGTCTTTCTCAATAGCTGATGCTAATGAAGTTTGGATACTTGAAATGATTGGAAAAGGATATCCTGTACTTGACAATAAAGGAAAAACTCATAAGGATTGGAAACAAGGAGCTGTTTGGGTAGCAATGAGAATACCTGATGGTTATATTTCAGGACATGCAAACCATGCTCGTATTACACAATTCCCACAAGAAGTTAAGAAAAGCTTTACTTCAATTTCTTCAAAGAACTTAAAAGAAATATTCCGCCCAGAGGTAGAAGTAGTTTATTCTCATGATGTAGTAAGCTTTGCTAGATTAAAAGGATATTACAATGGTACAGATAAAGATTTCTCATTTAGCGATACTTATGCACCAATAACATTTAGTGCAGCAAGAGGATGCGAGGCAAGAGTTTATGCAGGTTTCCTTCGTTGCGACAAGTCAATTGTTAAGTATGAAGACTACGCAATGGGACATAACCTAAAAAACCGTATGCCATTATGGATTAAACCAGAAAACAAATTATCTGTTAGAGATGTTATGGAACTAATGAGAGATCATTACCAAGGAACACCAATGGATATGACAAAAGATCTTGGAGCAGGTCCTCATGCTTGTCCTTATCGTTGGAGACCAATGGGATTTGAAGTTAATGGAGTTAGCTATGTTAATGAAAGAGCAATTTCAACCCAACAAACAGGCTTCTCTTTAGTTGCACAATCAAGAAGCTGGATGCCAGAAGGAGCAAAAGGAATTCTTTGGTTTGGAGTTGATGATACATATTCAACAGTTTATGTTCCTATGTACACCAACATCACAAGAGCACCTGAAAACTTCCGTGAAGGAAATGGAGATATGGTAAATTATTCTGAAACATCTGCTTTCTGGTTATTTAATCAAGTAACAAACTTTGCTTATCTAAGATACGACGATATCATTGTTGATGTTAGAAAAGTGCAAAAAGAACTAGAAGAAGGTTTTATTAGAGATGTTGCTGAATTTGACAACAAATTAAAATCAGTTTCACCAGACCAAATGAGAAACGACATCACAAAATTCTCAATTGCAAAATCAGAACAAACATTTAAAACTTGGAAGAAACTTAGCCAATACCTATTAGTTAAATATATTGATGGTAATGTTAAGAAGGAAAAAGATGGTAGATTTATGGAAAGCCCTTATCGTCAAGGACAAAACGTTTTCCCTGATCAAAAACCATATAGAGCAAAATGGTTAGAGATGATTGTAAAAGACCATGGAGAAATTCTAAAAGTTCCTGCAGGAGCAACAAAAGGACATTAATAAATAAGTAGAAAATAAATAAAAGAAAAGGGCAATGGTTAAATACTTTTGTCCTTTTTCTTTCGTTATCAAAAGAATGAAAAAAGGGAAAAGACCTATAGGTGTTGCATTATTATTGCTATATATATTCTTTTTTGCGAGTGCAAATTTGCGTTCTCATGTTCATATAGTTGACGGAATAACAATAGTTCACTCTCATTTTTCCAAAGATACATTTCCTTTTTCCTCCACAAAAACAACACATACACACAACTCAAAGGAAATAAATCTCATTCATCACTTCAATAACGCATTATTTTTCATTTTTTTTCTTGCTACAAGCTTAGGCTTAATATTGTTTAAACCAATAAAAATTGGAGTAGAAATACAAATATTAATCCCTCTCAAAGTCTATCTTTATAATCCCTGCCTAAGGGGACCCCCAGTTTGTTAGTTTATACATAATAAGGTTTATAGAAGAAACCTTACTTGAGGAATCCTAATATAAAATATCAAGGATTTAGATATATTTATGTTCAATTTAACAAATTTAAATAAAAAATAGATGAAAAGATTAATATTATTTGCTGTAATATTTGTGAATATTATAGCTTATGGTGCTCCGACCGTAAAAAACAACGATCAAGCAAACATAGAAGGACACGTTTTTGACTCAAGAACAAAAAAACCAATAGCCTATGCATCCATTGGAGTTAAAGGAACTTCAATAGGAACAGTTACTGATAGGGAAGGTAATTTTGTTTTTAGGAATCTTCATCCAGGCAACTATACCTTAGTTATAACTTATGTGGGATACGAGAAACAGGAAAAAGAACTAAGAGTTTTCAGAAATAGAGCAGTTCACGCCCACATCGAACTAAAAGAAACAACAGTTATGATGGATGAGATTGTTATTTCAGCAAGTAGGATTGAAACCAATAAAAAGGAAGCACCAGTTATTGTAAATGTTATGTCAGAAAAAACATTCCAACAAACAAATGCACAAGACCTTTCTCAAGCCCTGCCTTTCCAATCAGGAGTAAGAGTTGAATATAACTGTCAAAACTGTGGCTTTCCACAGGTAAGAATTAATGGAATGGAAGGTCACTATGCTCAAATCCTTATTGACTCCAAACCAATTATGTCTTCGCTTGGTGGAGTTTATGGCCTTGAACAAATGCCTGTTAATATGGTTGAAAGAGTTGAGGTTGTTAAAGGAGCAGGTTCAGCACTCTATGGCTCAAATGCAATTGCAGGAACAATAAACATAATAACCAAAGAGCCTCTTCACCCATCCTATTCAATAGGCACAGATATTCAAGCCATTGGGCTTAAATCTTATGCTCAAAACTTTAATGCAAATGCAGCAGTTATTGGAAAAAACAATAAATCAGGAGCTTCATTCTACCAAACATTTAGAACAAAAAAACCTTACGACCACGATAATGATGGGTTCTCTGAAATAGGGAAACTCGATGCCTTTTCATTTGGAACAAGAGCATTCTACAAACTATCCAATACTCAAAAAATAACCCTAGAATACCACACAATGCAAGAAAAACGTCGTGGAGGAGATGCCTTTGACAAACCTCCTCACGAATCAGGTATAACAGAAATGACAGAGCATAAGATACATTCCGGAGGTTTAACCTACGATTATATAACCCTTGACGGTAATAATAAATACTCTCTTTACACCTCAAGCCAATATATAGATAGGGACTCTTATTTTGGATCAAACCAAGACCCAAACGCATATGGCAAAAGCAACGATATGACTTTCCTTATTGGAACACAGGGCTATAATAAAATAGAAAAACTAATCTTCCTGCCAGCAAACTTGGTTTATGGATTAGAATATAATAGCAATAGTTTAGAAGATAATATTATTGGTTATAATATCAAAACAGAACAATCAACTAATGTCTTTGGAGGATTTCTTCAATCAGAATGGTCGGCCAAATATTTTAAGTTTCTTTTGGGAGCTCGTCTTGACAAACACAACCTTATCGAAAACCCAATCATTAGTCCAAGGCTCAACATAATGTTCTCACCAAGTTCAAATCTTCAGTTTAGAGCATCCTATGGCTCAGGCTACAGAGCTCCGCAAGCTTACGATGAAGACCTTCACGTAACCCAAGTTGGAGGACAATCTTTAAGAACAAAACTAGACCCAAATCTTAGACCAGAGTATTCACATAGCCTAAGCCTCTCATCCGACTACTATGTACAGCTAAGCGAAAACTACCAAGCGAACTTCTTAGTTGAGGGCTTCTTCACTAGCCTAACAGATGTTTTTGCTTTAAAAGTTACTGATTATGATACAAACACAAATACAATATATCAAGAGCGATATAACGCATCAGGAGCAAAAATTGGAGGAATAAGTATAACAGCTAAGCTTTCATACCAAGCTAAATATACCCTAACACTTGGTTACACATACCAACAAAGCAGATACAACGAAGTAGAAAATTGGTCAGAAGATGAATCTGTGATTGGAACAAGAAAGATGTTAAGAACACCAGACAACTACGCTTATGCAACCTTAGGAATTGTTCCTAAAAAAGATTTAAACATTGCTTTATCAGGAACTTATACAGGTCAAATGTTAGTTCCACACTTTGCAGGCTATATCGAACAAGACCGTCTTGAAAAAACTCCTCATTTCTTTGACCTAAATCTTGTTTCATCCTACGACTTTCGCCTAAGTGAAGACTTAGTGTTTCAAGTTGGAGCAGGGATAAAGAATATATTTAATTCCTACCAAAAAGACTTCGACAAAGGAATAGACAGAGATGCAGGTTATATCTACGGCCCAATGCTCCCCCGCACAATCTACATATCCCTAAAACTATATAGCAAATAAAGAGAGAGGATAATCCTATAATTATAACAACAAGACTGTAGAGACGCGATTTATCGCGTCTCTTTCTATTTTCAAAAAATCAAAATGCATATCCCCAAATTAATACGCTGAAAGAATTTGCTGAATCAAAGGAATAAAAAATTAAAACGCCATAATAATTTTCTAGAACAAAGAAAGGATTTCCTAAAACAGCGTTTCATTTCAGTAACCTGCCACCATACTACCAGTAACCCGCCACCTTACTCGAGTAACCTGCCACCTTACTATGAGTAACCAGGCACCTTACTCAAATAAACCTTTGATTCACCAAACTAAACCTTTGATTCACAAGATTATTCCTTAGTTTTGCAATTCTCTTATTTCATCACATTAAATTCCTTGCTAATACAAAATAATTTTCTATCTTTGACGTGTTACTTATTACTGGTCTAAGTATATTTTAAATGTTCTATTATGACAAAAAAAGAGGCATTAAAACTTTTTGAAGAGAGGAAAGTCCGTACAGTTTGGGATG
>JAGNRX010000192.1 GCA_017988355.1 Bacteroidales bacterium
AGTTTACACCGGCACATTTAATCAGAGAACAGAGATAATAGTAAAAGCCGTATCGCCTTCTTGTTTTTATGTAGATACAGTTATTGTAGATGTTCAAGCATTCCCAGAAATCACCCTCACCGGAGACACAATGCTATGTGATGGAGAAACAGCCTTCATAACAGCAAGTGATGCAACCGGCAACACACAGCAAATGCAATGGTCCCTAACCGACCCAGGAACCCCACCACAATTTAATCCTAACCAAGCAATAACAAGCAACCCAGTCTTCACCTATACCCCAACAGGCGATATGACAATCTATCTAATTGCACGAACCAGCCAAGGATGTATGGGATCCAAAAGCATACACATAAGCATAACCGACCCAAGAGTAGTTGCAAACAAATATAAGGTATGTCCACAAGACCCAGTTGTTTTGACAGGATTTGATGCAGTGGATTATAGTTGGACAGCAAACCCACCCGATCCAACCCTTCCAACAGGACGTTCAGCTAGTTCAGTAACAGCTCATCCTCTTGAAACAACTATCTATACAATGAGAGGATATGGCGAAAGTGGATGTTTTGCAGAACGAACAGTTAAAGTAACCGTTATTCCATACCCAGAAGGAGCAATATCCTATTCTCCAACCTATGTTGATGTTGACGATCCTGTTCTATCAATCAAAGACGTTTCCAAATACGGAGTAACATCTCATTGGGACATCTCAGACGGAACAACATCAGATTCAAGAAGCTTTAGTCATAAATTTAACGACGTAAGTGGACAAAGTGTAGAAATCCGTTTAACAAGTTTCAATGAAGTTGGATGTTCAGACACAGCCTCAGTAGTTGTTCCAATCGAACTCTTTTCAGTATGGGTGCCAAATGCATTCTCACCAGATGGAGACGGCAGAAACGACAGATTCTTCTTCCACAGTTTGAACGTAATTAATGATGTTAAGTTTGAAATCTACAACAAATGGGGAGAGAGATTATTCCTTTTTGAAAGACCAACTTATCAAGCACAAGGAGACCTTCGCGATGGTTGGGATGGTAAATTTAACGGAAAAGATGTAGCAGGCGGATCTTATGTTTGGCGTCTATCCTATAAACGTAGCGGAAATAAAAAAGTATTTGACAAAAATGGAATTATCAATATAATAAGATAAGTTCAACAATCTTTTAAAAGATTAAACCAAAATACGGCAAGAAGAATCAATCCTCTTGCCGTATTTTTTTGTTTCATTAAGTTAGATCCCTAAATCAATTAAATAAACTATTTAAACCAAGGAACAAAGTTGAGACATGGAAACAAAGATATAAGAGCTTGAGATAAGTAAAAAAGGAATTAAAATCATCATAAGTAAGTTAACTAGAGTATATATAGGAAAATTTATTATATTTGCATATTAATTCACACATAATTATTATAAAAAGATATGAAAAAAAGACTTTTCTCTACAATTCTCGCTTTTCTATTATTCTCTTCATTGCAAGGGCAAGTGATTGTTTTTCTATCATCAGGATTAATTGGAGCTGCAATGCCAGAGCATGGTTTTTTGCCAGGAAAGAAGTTTCAATATTATCCAACAATTGATAAATATGATTTTCAAGACAAGAAACTTAGGGTAGAATTGTTTGATGATAGAGATAGCTTAAGGCTTAATAGGGTTAACTGTTCTAATGTCCTTTTCACTAACTCATCTGAATTTGTTACGCCTAATTATATTAATAAAATAAGAACATATTTTGATACTTTATTTACTCAATCAGGAATAGTAATTGACAGTTCTTCTAAAGATGTTTTGCAGGTTAGGTTTGAGGCTTTCGATGTAAGGTTGATTGGATTCTTTTCCGTTAGAGCTCATGGTCTATGTCAAATGAAAATGAATTATAGAGGGAAAACTAAGACTTATTGCATTGATATTACGGATGCAGATAAAAATAGCCCAATAAGCCCCAATGCATTTGTGACTCGTCAAACAGGAACACGCATTATTGCCTCAGCTGCAATAAGAGAAATAATAGAACAGTTCTTAGTTGATTTCAAATCATATTAATAAATAATTAGAAGAAATAGAAGATATTTCAACAATCTTTCAAAAGATTAAATCAAAATACGGCAAGAAGAATCAATCCTCTTGCCGTATTTTTTTGTTTCATTAATCCAGAAAAATCTTTACTCAAAAGGATAAAATAATTCAGGGTTTTAAATGAAAATAATCTTCAAAGAATTGTTGGTGAATCAAGATATATTTCGTATATTTGCATAATACAATATGAAATAACTTATTTCTTTGAGTTTTTATCTAAAACATCCTGTTAAATTTCTTTAAAATAAAATGATGCACATCTTTCACCCCGAAAGATGTGCATCATTTGGTATGAAAGATGTGCATCATTTGAACATTAGATCTTTGATTCAAGAATTTTATATGAGGATTTAGTGATTTCTTTTGGCGAATAAATTTTTTAGAATAGGCTTTCATTGCTTTTTTAGTGCTGAAAGTTTCACTGAATTACCCCCAAATCTGGGAAAACCTACATTACGTTTTTCTTGACAATAGAATTATTATTAATGTAGTTGTTATTGTTTTAGGCAATTTTACAACGCAATTGGTTGATAATAGAATTTATCTAAGGACTTCAATCGCTCCATTTATGTCTATTGTTTTGTCGTGCCTTATGCCTCTAAAACGATAGAAATAGGTGCCTGTTGGGGTTTTTGTTTTGCTTGGTGACCAAAAGTCTTCCTTCTTTGAGATGTTTTTGAACTCATAGATAAGTTTCCCTTGCCTGGTATAAATTAGTAGTTCATTTTGTGGGAAGGCTTTTTGCTCAATAAGATTATGTATTTCAAAAACATCGTTTATCCCATCACCATTAGGGCTTACGCAGTTAGGAAACATAATATTATCAACCTGCAAATCAAGATAGAGATTGCTGTCGCAACCATTTATTGATTGAAAGATACGACTATAAAACCCTGTTGTGCTTTCATTAAATCCAAATTCCCTATATGTATTTCCCTTATAAATATCGGCAAATATGGTATCGTCATAAGTCTTATTCACTATTAGATTCAAAATATAAACACTATCACAACCAAGTATAGTATTGTATTTAATCTCGTATCTGCCCGTTGAATCAAAGATTAGATTTTGAAATTCATAGTCTTGGTTACTGCAAATAATAGAATAAGTTGTGTCGAAGAATGATGGGTTTATGATTAGGTGGAGAACAATATTGGAATCGCAACCATAAACTGATGTTAGATTAAGTTTATATGTTCCAGATTCTGTAAGAATGGTTCCTTGTGCATTGTACTCGAAATTGTCGCATGCTGTATCGTAAATACTTACCCAGTCATAATGAGGATGAACTCTAACCA
>JAGNRX010000026.1 GCA_017988355.1 Bacteroidales bacterium
GGATGCTTAGCAATTAGATATTTGCCATTATGGTAGTTTGTGTATATTACCTTTCCTGAAATAGGGTAGCGGTTAACATGCACGTTGTTTGGAGACATAAAGGTTGAGATTTGAATACATTCTGTCTTTAGAAATTCTGGCTCAATTATCCTTTCAACAACCACAATTGTACCATCTGCCGAACCAATTATTTGATTAGGATTATGCACTAACTCACGAGCGGGTATCCTGAAAAACCGAATAACGATTAGTGCAAGAATAATAATGCCTGCTGAAAGCGTGTACCAATACCAATTCCAGTCATTAATGAAACGATGCATTAGACTTAAAAGAATAACAACTATAACCGTTGTTATTGCAATGATTCTGTAACCTTCTTTATGTATATACATTTCTATATTAATTTAATCGTAAAAATAAGTAAGTGAAAATAAAAGGGATAATAAAGAATATAATATCAAATCTATCTAGAAACCCACCGTGTCCTGGTAATATGTTTCCGCTATCCTTAACTCCCATCTGTCTCTTAAACATAGACTCAACTAAGTCTCCATAGGTTCCGATAATAGAAACTAAGGCTCCCATTATCATAAAGTCAAAGAACATTAGAGGAGTTATTGTGAATTTATAAAGAATTATGGATGCAATTTGAACAGCCACAAATCCACCAAAGAAACCTTCCCAGCTTTTCTTAGGAGATATTCTTTCAAATAATCTATTCTTGCCAAACTTAACTCCAACCAAATAAGCAAAAGTGTCGTTGCACCAAGCAAGAATAAAGATACTAAGTAGTAGGATAGGGATAAATGTATTTGTTGTAAGACTTGGGTTTACAATGAAGTTAGTTAGCCCCATTGGAATAACAATATATACTATGCCTAAGATAGTATATGCAATATTGGTAAAAGGATTGCCTTTCTTATTATATAGTTCAACAATAAAGATAAGGAAGACTAATAGTAGGGATAAGGCTATTGCATATTTATTATCAATCTCGAATGCCTTAAGTGAAAAGCTTAGATATGTTGTTATTGCTAATGAAAATCCTAAGATGTTTTGTGCAAATATATCTTTTATCTTTGAGTTTTTATAGAATTCGTATAGGGATATAAGTGCAACTAATCCAAAGAAAGCAGATAGAATAATGGGATTAAACATAATTGCAGAAACGACAGCAATTACATAAACGGCCCCTGTTATTGATCTTTTAGTAAAATTATTCATAGGCATTGCTAATTAGTTTGAATTAGGTTTTCGACAGTGAAAAGATATAATTCCTTTATTTCTTCTTTTAATAGGTAGTTAGGGTTTAGGGTCGTTATGAATTTTGGCATATCTTCAGCTAATTGATTAAGACTTGTCTTTAAGTCCGTTAGGATTTGAGATGTAAAGACAATAATAATTAGAATATTAGGTAGCTTGCTAAAATCACTATCAACTTCGTTTGAAGTAATTGTAATTAAACTATTTCTTGAAGAAACACTATGACAAAGGGTTATTCCAACTTCTGTTTTCCCTTCACCAATTAGGTTAGTGTGAATACCATTTGTTATTAAGAAATCCTTTAAGGAATTGCCATAGGAGAGGATTTGATTTGTCCAGTTCCTATATCCAATTAAGGAGTTAAGCTTATTTATCATATCTTCTTCATTCTTGCAATAGACAAACTTTCCTCCATTTCCAACAATTGATTCAGCAAATACCATCACTGGGTCGTCATTTATTGGAGCATAGATATTTGATTCCATATCTAAATTCAAATATGGTATATCTGCCTTGTCAAGCAAAGAATTACGGATAAGTTTTAAAACCTTTCCTTTTTCAGAATTTCCTTTCACAAGTTTTTATTCACTAATTGTTTCAGACTTGTTTTCTTGTCCCTCTTCGATTAATTCCTTTTCGTCCTTTATCTCTTCTTGTAACTCTTCCTTTTCATCATCAAATGGACGTTTACCAAAGATTCTTTCCAAGTCTTCTCTAAATATTACTTCTTTTTCAAGTAGTAGCAAAGCAAGTGTATCAAGCTTTTCCCTGTTTTCAGTTAGGATTTCTTTAGCCTTTAGGTATGCCTCTTCAATCATCTTATGAATTTCATCATCTATTCTTTCTGCAGTCTTTTCTGAGAAAGGCTTAGTAAAACCATATTCCGATTGTCCTGAGGAATCGTAGTAACTTAGATTTCCTATTTTATCGTTAAGTCCATAATATGCAACCATTGAATATGCCATCTTAGTGGTTCTTTCAAGGTCGTTTAAAGCTCCGGTTGAAACTTCTCCAAAGACTATCTCTTCAGATGCACGTCCTCCAAGTAGAGAAATCATTTGATGAAGCATCTGTGTTTTGGTTGTTATCTGTCTTTCTTCTGGCAAGTACCATGCAGCACCAAGGGCTTGACCTCTAGGAACAATTGTTACCTTAACTAAAGGATGTGCATGTTCAAGCATCCAACTAACAGAAGCGTGTCCTGCTTCGTGGTATGCAATTGTCTTCTTTTCGTTAGGTGCAATTACTTTGTTCTTCTTTTCTAATCCCCCAACAATTCTATCAACTGCATCAAGGAAGTCTTGCTTACCTATTAGTTTCTTATTATGTCTTGCTGCAATAAGTGCAGATTCATTACAAACATTAGCAATATCTGCTCCTGAGAACCCAGGAGTTTGTCTTGCAAGAAAATCTAAATCAACTTCTTTCTTATCATATTTAAGGTTCTTTGTATGTACCTTGAATATTGCTTTTCTTTCTATAAGGTCAGGTAAATCAACATAGATTTGGCGGTCAAAACGACCAGCACGCAATAATGCCTTATCTAAAACATCAGCACGGTTGGTTGCTGCAAGAATAATAACTCCTGCATTTGTTCCAAAACCATCCATTTCTGTAAGTAGTTGGTTAAGGGTGTTCTCTCTCTCATCGTTTGAACCAGATGCTAAGTTCTTTCCTCTTGCACGACCTATTGCATCAATCTCATCAATAAAGATTATACAAGGTGCTTTTTCTTTTGCTGTCTTAAATAAATCCCTTACTCTTGAAGCTCCAACACCAACAAACATCTCAACAAAGTCAGACCCAGAAATTGAGAAGAAAGGAACCTTTGCCTCTCCTGCAACTGCTTTTGCTAATAATGTTTTTCCTGTGCCTGGAAGTCCAACAAGTAATGCTCCTTTTGGAATCTTTCCTCCCAAATCGGTGTATTTCTTAGAGTTTTTCAAAAAGTCAACAATCTCCATCACTTCAATCTTTGCTCCTTCTAGTCCTGCAACATCTGCAAAGGTAACTTTCACATCGTTTTCTTTGTCGTAGAGTCTTGCTTTAGACTTGCCAACATTGAAAACTCCACCCATTCCTCCGCCACCACCGCCAGAGCTTCCGCCTCTCATCATCCTGAAAAATACTATCCAAATGATAATAAGGATTGCAAAAGGAAGTATGAAAGATATGCTATCGCCCCAAAAGTTTTTCCTTGTTTCAAATGTTAGAGTTATTCTATTTGAGCTTATGATTTCATTTTTTACAACCTGGCTCTCAACACCAATAGTATCTTTTGCTATAAACTGGTTTTCGATATCTTTTAGTTGATCTCTGAAATAAAGGAAGTCATCAAACTTATATATATAGAAAGCATCTTTTGGTGTAGCTTGGTTCCCAAAAAGTCCTGACTTAGGTTTCAAGTCGCCATAAGTCGTGTCTGATTCTAGAGACTTAGCATCAATATATATTTCTGCAAATTCTTTATTGACAACTGATATTTTCGAGTAATCCTTCTTTAATAGGACTTGTTGTAATTTGTCCCATCCAATTTCCTTATTGATTTTACTATCTCCACTGTCTGTGAAAAATATAATACCAATAAAAATAAATATTGCGATGTATATCCAATATATATTAAATGTGAATTTAGGTTTTTTGCCTAAAGGGTTTTTGAAACTGGGTTTCTTATTTTTTGAATCGTTTGTATTCATAAACTTTTCTAATCTTTTAATCTATGTTCTCCAATCGAGTTTGAGGAGCGTCTTTCCACATTTGTTCAATTCTGTAGAAATCTCTTGTTTCTTCAAGCATAACATGAACTATTACATCAAAATAATCGAGTAATACCCATTGACAATTTTGTAGTCCTTCAACTCTTTTTGGATTTAATCCTGTTGCTTTTTTAATTTCACAATCAACAGATTCTGATAATGTGTCAACATGTGAAGGTGAATTTCCTGTACAAATAACGTAAAAATCAAATAACGAACCCTCAACATTTCTTAGGTCTATTGTAGTTATTTCTCTTCCTTTTTTCTCTTGCATCCCTTTGATTGCTATCTCAACCATCATTTGGGATAATTTATTTTCTGTTTTCTTTACTGCCATTTAAGTGTTTTATTTAACTTGCAAATATATAAAATAATAACCAACGAAATGAATTTCGCCTGATTTAAATTTATTGTCTATCGATAAGAATCTCCATTTCTTATAAAAACTGAGACTAAAACAAAGTAATAAATAGCTATAATCAAGCACTAAATTCCTATCTCTTTATTTCATTTTGCTAAGATGTGCATCTCAGTGTGCTAAGATGCCCATCTCAAGACGCTAAGATGCCCATCTCAGTAAGCTAAGATGGGCATCTTAGTAAAATGAATCTTTGTTCTAATAATTTTATGTGGTGTTTCACTAAGTTTATGTGGCGTTTTGTTCAAATTATTCTTCGTTTTAGGCTAATAACCATAAATTATATTTATATTTGTAACGTCTTTCTTTAAACAATATGATTAATGAGTGAAAATAAATATAATATACTTTCTTTTGATTCTTTAGCCTCAACTCAGACTTCTTTAATTGGGATGGATTTAAGTGAGCTTCCAGAGTGGACTATTCTTATTGCTAAGAATCAGACTAGTGGAAGGGGGCAAAGCAAGAATGTTTGGGAATCTGAGGATGGTAAAAATCTTACGTTCTCTATCTTACTCAAACCTTCTTTTATTAATATAGCTGATCAGTTTCTTATTACTCAAGTTCTTTCACTCGGTATTTATGATTTTTTATCTAAGTATATTCAGGATGTATGTATAAAGTGGCCTAATGATATATATGTTAAAAAGAATAAGATTGGAGGTATATTAGTTAATAATAAATTGCAGGGTGCGGATTTTACTTTCTCTATTTGTGGAATTGGTTTAAATATTAATCAAACATCTTTCTCTAATTCTCCTAACCCTACGTCAATGAAGATTGAATTAGGGGAAGATTTTAATTCTCATGTTTTATTATTTGATTTGCTTAACTGTATTTATAGTAGATACGATAGTTTAAAGACAAAAAAGGTTTTATCTTATCAAGAAGAGTATAAGTCAAAATTGTTATACTATAATGTTTGGGGTAGATATGAATATGAAGGATTTTTGGTTGAAGCGAAAATATTAGATGTTAATCAATATGGTCATCTAATATTAGTGAAAAGGGATGAAACAAGGATTGAAGCCGACTTAAAACAACTAAAATTCTGCCATTGATTAATAACTAAACGATATTTTCTTTAAAATAAATATTTCATTTTAATGTAGTTGGCTTTTCATAATATATCTTTTCTATGTTTTTTTGTAAAAAAATTAGGTAGGGATGTTCAAAGTTAGTATTTTTGCACTCTCTTTTCAACAAAGTGATTGCTCTTTGAAATATCTGATAGGCCAATAAATTGAACATTTTAAATAAAATGATGAAATACTTGGTCATATCAGAAAAAATTTATAATTTTGCAATCCCTTTTATTTAAATAGGGGAAAATGCCGATGTAGCTCAGTTGGCCAGAGCAGCTGATTTGTAATCAGCTGGTCGGGGGTTCGAATCCCTCCATCGGCTCATAAATTAAGGGAAGGTTCCAGAGTGGTTAAATGGGGCAGACTGTAAATCTGTTGGCGACGCCTTCGTTGGTTCGAATCCAACCCTTCCCACAAATGATTGTCCATTTCATAAGAATAGACAAAGAGTTTAAAATTATACAAGCGGAAGTAGCTCATTTGGTAGAGCGATAGCCTTCCAAGCTATAGGTGGCGGGTTCGAGGCCCGTCTTCCGCTCAAAGCTTCAAAAGAGCGAGTTAGGCTTTACTGACTCGTTCTTATTGGCATAAATAATGTTAAGCCGTTGTAGCTCAGTGGTAGAGTACTTCCTTGGTAAGGAAGGGGTCACGAGTTCAACTCTCGTCAATGGCTCTTTCAAAACTTAAGGTAAATATAGAAAACAAAATTAAAAACAATTTATTAATACGTCAATTATTATGGCAAAAGAAAAATTCGACCGTTCCAAACCCCACGTAAATGTTGGTACAATTGGTCACGTTGACCACGGCAAAACAACATTAACAGCTGCTATTACAACTGTGTTAGCAAGTAAAGGTTTATCCCAAGTAATGTCTTTTGATTCAATCGACTCAGCTCCTGAAGAAAAAGAAAGAGGGATTACAATTAATACATCTCACGTAGAGTATCAAACAGCAAATCGTCACTATGCTCACGTTGACTGTCCTGGTCACGCGGATTATGTGAAGAATATGGTTACTGGTGCTGCTCAAATGGATGGAGCAATTATTGTAGTTGCGGCTACAGATGGTCCTATGCCACAAACTCGTGAACATATTCTATTGGCACGCCAAGTTGGTGTTCCACGTCTTGTTGTTTTCATGAATAAAGTTGACTTAGTTGATGACGAAGAGTTGTTAGAATTAGTTGAAATGGAAATTCGTGAACTATTATCTTTCTATTCATTCGATGGTGATAATACTCCTATTATTCGTGGATCTGCTTTAGGTGGATTGAATAACGAACCAATGTGGGTTGATAAAATCATGGATTTAATGGATGCTGTTGACGCTTGGATTCCACTTCCTGCAAGAGCTGTAGATAAAGATTTCTTAATGCCTATTGAAGACGTGTTCTCAATTACTGGTCGTGGTACAGTTGCAACTGGTCGTATTGAAACAGGTGTAATTAACTCAAGTGATCCAGTTGATATTATCGGTATGGGTGCTGAGAAATTAAAATCTGTTGTTACTGGAGTTGAAATGTTCCGTAAGATCTTAGACAGAGGTGAAGCTGGTGATAACGTTGGTTTATTGCTTCGTGGTATTGATAAAGAAGAAATCCGTCGTGGTATGGTTATCGCGAAAGTGGGTTCTGTTAAACCACACAGCAAGTTCAAAGCTTCTGTTGTTATTTTGAAAAAAGAAGAAGGTGGACGTCATACTCCATTCCATAACAAATATCGTCCTCAATTCTATTTTAGAACAACTGACGTAACTGGTGAAATTACTCTTCCAGAAGGAGTTGAAATGGTTATGCCTGGTGATAACTTAGAAATTACAGTAAACCTTATTGCAGCAATTGCATTAAATGTTAACCTTAAGTTCGCTATCCGTGAAGGAGGAAGAACAGTAGGTGCTGGACAGGTTACTGAATTACTTGACTAAATAATATAAAATTATGAAGGGATTATTCTCTTCATAATTTTTTAGGGACATAGTTCAACGGCAGAATAGCGGTCTCCAAAACCGTTGATGGGGGTTCGAATCCCTCTGTCCCTGCTAAAATAAAAATAAATATTGATGTCTAAGATAATTAATTACGTTAAAGACAGCTACGATGAACTTATGTATAAGGTATCGTGGCCAACAATGGCAGAGTTGCAAAATAGTACTATTGTAGTATTTGTAGCTTCACTTATTATAGCTATGATAATTTTCATTATGGATATATCTTGTGGAGTCCATCCAACATTGTTTTGGAAAGGCTTACTTGGTTACCTTTATAGCATGATGGGTTAATAGCCCTTCTTGTTTATTTTATATATCTTGCTTCCCACCGACATTTGTCAATGAGATATATAAATGACAATTATATGTTTATTTTTGATAATTATTCGATTAACTAATTTCAGATTATGAGTGAGCAAACTAAGAAATGGTATGTTTTGAGGGCAATTGCTGGAAAAGAAAAAAAAGCTAAGGAGTATATTGATAATGAAATTTCCAGACTTGGTTTACAAGATTATGTTTCTCAAGTTTTAATACCAGTTGAGAGAGTTTATTCAGTACGTAATGGAAAAAGAGTTTCTAAAGATAGAACTCTTTATCCTGGTTATGTTTTGATTGAAGCTAACTTGGTTGGTGAAATAGCTCATATTGTGAAGAGTGTTCCTAATGTAATACATTTCCTTTCGGAGAAAAACGGTGACCCTGTTCCTATTCAGGATGATGAGGTCAAACGTATTCTTGGTCAAGTTGATGACTTACAAGGTCAAAATGAAGAATTAACAGATCCATTTATTATAGGTGAGTCTGTAAAAATTGTTGATGGACCGTTTAGTAATTTCTCTGGAACGATTGAAGAAATAAATGATGAGAAGAAAAAATTGAAAGTTACGGTTAAAATATTTGGTCGTAAAACTCCAGTTGAGCTTTCTTTTATTCAGGTTGAAAAAGAATAATTATAATTTAATTTTTTAATAATCTTAAAGCACAGTCACAAAATGGCAAAAGAAGTTGCAGGATTAATAAAATTACAAATCAAAGGAGCTGCTGCAAACCCATCTCCACCAGTAGGACCTGCATTAGGTGCTAAGGGTGTTAATATAATGGAGTTTTGTAAACAGTTTAATGCTCGTACACAAGAACAAGCAGGTAAAGTTGTACCTGTTATTATTACTGTTTATGCAGATAAATCTTTTGATTTTGTAATTAAAACATCACCTGTTGCCGTACAATTGAAAGAAGTTACTAAGCTTAAAAGTGGTTCAGCAGAACCTAATAGAGATAAAGTAGCTTCCATAACAATGGATCAAGTAAGAACTATAGCTGAAGCAAAAATGGTCGACCTAAATTGCTTTACTATTGATTCTGCAATGTCTATTGTTTCAGGTACAGCAAGAAGTATGGGTATCACTGTTAAAGAATAATCTTTAACAAGTATTAATTAGAATTTTCGCAAAAAAAATGGCAAAACAATCGAAAAAACAAAAAGAGGCTTTAGCTAAACACGATTTAACTAAACAATACTCTCTTGAAGAAGCTGTAGCTATTGTGAAGGACATTACTTTTACTAAATTTGATGCATCAGTTGATATTGATGTTCGCTTAGGAGTTGACCCTCGTAAAGCAAATCAAATGGTTAGAGGTATTGTTACTTTACCACATGGTACAGGTAAAACAAAGAAAGTGTTAGTTCTTTGTACTCCTGATAAGGAGGAAGAAGCTAAGGCAGCCGGAGCTGATTATTTTGGTCTTGATGAATATCTTGATAAAATAAAAGGCGGTTGGACGGATATCGATGTAATTATTACAATGCCAAGTGTAATGCCTAAAATTGGAGCATTAGGAAAAATATTAGGCCCACGTGGTTTAATGCCTAATCCAAAAACAGGAACAGTTACAATGGATGTCGGTAAAGCAGTTCAAGAGGTGAAAGCCGGTAAAATTGATTTTAAAGTGGATAAGTATGGTATTGTTCATACAGGTGTAGCACGTGTATCATTTGAAAGTGATAAAATATGCGATAATGCTCACGAAGTATTAACTACTATTTTAAAACTTAAACCAACTGCAGCAAAAGGTACTTATGTTAAGAGTGTTACAATCTCTTCAACAATGAGTCCTGGGGTGCAAATTGATCCGAAATCCATAAGTAAATAATCTTCACGAGTAAACTTTTGAAATATGATAAAAGAAGATAAAGGACAGTTGATCGAATCTATTGGGGTTGAGTTATCAAAATTTCCTTATTTATATTTAGTTGATATTGCAGGATTAAATTCTGTTGATACAGCTAAACTTAGGAGACTTTGCTTTCGTAGAGATGTGAAACTAATGACAGTTAAGAATACATTGCTTAGAAAGGCAATGGAAAAATCTGGGATAGATTATTCAGAAATATTCCCAGCTCTTAATGGTTCAACTTCGATCATGCTTTCAAACGTCAATAATGTACCAGCTAATTTAATAAAGGATTTTAGATTAACATCTAAAAAACCAATATTAAAAGCTGCTTATGTTGAAGAATCATTCTATCTTGGAGACAATAACTTAGATTTATTGATTAGTATCAAGTCTAAGAAAGAACTTATTGCTGATATAATTGCAGCATTAGAGTCTCCTGCTAAGAATGTTATTGGAGCATTGCAGTCAGGTGGTAATACATTATCAGGCGTATTAAAAACATTATCGGAAAAAGCTGAATAATAAAAAATATTGTTAAAAATTTAATAAATAAAATAAAATGGCAGATTTAAAAGCGTTTGCGGAACAATTGGTTAACCTAACAGTTAAAGAAGTTAAAGAATTAGCTGACATCTTAAAAGATGAATATGGTATTGAACCAGCAGCAGCAGCAGTAGCAGTAGCAGGTCCAGCAGCAGCAGCAGT
>JAGNRX010000027.1 GCA_017988355.1 Bacteroidales bacterium
GTTAAACTTATTACAAAACATCACTTTAATAAAAAAATTAATTGACAAAATTACAAATAATAAATCATATATTAGCTATTCTTGTTATTATCTTGACTTTATTATTATTATGATTTACTATTTCTTTTTGACTAATTATATCTCTCATAATTAATAAGCTTAAAATTTATATGGCCTAAAAATTGATTGATATGGTTATTTAGAAAATAAATATATATCTTTGCAGCATTAATTAGTTATAATAACTATTTGTTATTTTTAAAATTATTTGACATGAGCCAAGACAATGCTGTTTTAAGAAGATATTCTGATGAAGAATTAAATGAATTTAAGGAGATTATTGAGGAAAAACTTACTCAAGCTAGAAAAAACCTTGATATGTTATTGGAAGCTGCATCAAATAACGCAAATGACTTAGGAGATACTTCGCCATCTTTTAAAGTTTTAGAAGAAGGCAGTAGTGTTCAATCGAAAGAAGAAAATTCTAATATGGCTTCAAGGCAACAAAAGTTTATTAAGGACTTGGAAGCTGCACTTGTTAGGATTGATAGCAAAACATACGGTATATGCCGCATTTCAGGAGAATTAATTCCTAAAGAAAGATTACGTTTAGTTCCTCATGCAACTCTTACTGTTGATGCCAAGAATAAGGAATCTCAAATGAAAAGAAATAAATGAGAAAACCCCTTATACTAATCTTCGCTATTCTTATATTAGACCAAATACTAAAGATTTGGATTAAGTTAAATTTAAGTCTTGGAGAAGAAATTGCCTTAATTGGAGATTGGTGTAAAATTCATTTTATTGAAAATGAAGGTATGGCTTTTGGAATGTCCTTTGGTGGAGATTGGGGAAAGCTATTTCTTACTTTATTTAGAATATTTGCATCTGTCCTAATCTTTATTTACTTGAGAAAACTTATAATAAGGAAAGAATCTAAGCTTATTATTTATAGTATGGCTTTGATTTTTGCGGGAGCAGTTGGAAACATCATCGACTCTCTATTCTATGGTCTAATCTTCACAGAAAGTAGTTTCTTCAATAATGCAGAGATTTTTCAAGGAGGTTATGGCTCTTTCCTTCATGGCAGGGTGGTAGATATGTTCTATTTCCCCCTAATTAATACAACCTTCCCTTCTTGGCTACCTTTTTTTGGAGGACAGCCTTTTCAATTTTTCAATGCAATTTTTAATATTGCCGACATTTCAATAACATTTGGTGTCTTAGTACTAATTGTTTCAATTCTTTCTTCTAATAATAAGGAAAAAGAAATCCAATCTGAGAAAGATGAAAAGAATCAAAAAGAAATTATTATAGATAATATTACTCAAGAGTAAACAGTGGAAATAATCATTATTTTAGTTCTAATCATTATTAACGGTCTATTCTCAATGAGTGAGATTGCCGTTATTTCTTCACGTAAATCGAAATTAGAATCTCTAAACAAAAAGGGAGATAGTAATGCAAAGAAAATCCTTAAAACAGCTGAGAAGCCAGAGTATTTTCTTTCAACAGTTCAAATTGCAATTACAGCTATAAGCCTTGTGATTGGTTTATATTCAGGTAAAATTCTTTCTAAACCTTTAGACGAGTTTCTCACCAATAGTTTGGGTTTAGGAGCTTATTCAATCTTTATTTCACATATTGCTATTGTTGTGCTCGTAACTTATATTACTCTTGTTTTAGGCGAATTGCTTCCAAAGAAAATAGGTTTGAATAATCCAGAAAAGATAGCAAGTCTTATCATTACCCCTATGAATTTCCTGACAAAACTAACCTATCCCTTTGTTTTACTTTTGTCTTTTAGCACCAATTTATTAATAAAAGTCTTTAGGATTAAGAAAAATGAAAACTCTATAATAACCGAAGATGAAATTAAGCAAATTATTAATGAGAGTATGGAGGATGGAGAGATTCAAGAGGTTGAACAAGGCATTGTTGAAAGAGTGTTTAGCTTAGGTGATAGAGATATTGCATCCCTAATGACTCATAGGACAGACTTTGAATGGATTGATATTGATGATGGTTATGAAGAAATTATTAAGAAAATTGAAGAAAGTATACATTATATATATCCTGTAATTGATAAGACTTTGGACAATATTGTTGGTGTGGTTTATCTTAAAGATATGTTCAATAAAAGAACAGGAACAATTAGGGATATTGTAGAAGAGCCTCATTTTATTCCAGAAAGTTCAAGTGTTTATCATGCTTTGGAGGTTTTTAAGCAAAACAAGATTAGTTATGCTCTAATAATTGATGAGTTTGGACTTATTATTGGGATGGTTACAATGAATGATATTTTAGAATCACTTGTTGGCTCAGCAGATCAAATTGGTGAGGTTGATAATGAGTATAAGTTAATGAAAAGAGATGAAAACTCTTGGCTTGTTGACGGACAATATCCTTTTTTTGACTTTCTGAGCTATTTTGAACTAGAAGACAAATACCAAGAATTATCTTATAATACTTTAAGTGGTCTAATTTTAGATCTTACAGGTAAAATACCTAAAGAAGGAGATAAAATATATTGGGAAATGTTTTGTTTTGAGATAGTTGATATGGATATTGCTCGTATTGACAAGGTTCTTGCATCAAAAAATATGAAAGATATAGAAAAATAAATTTCGATTTAATTGGTAAAATAAAATATCTTTAATACTTTTGCACAATTCAAACGAGAATTTTTATAATAAATTAATAACACAATTTAAAAGCTATGAAAAAAGTATGTGCTTATTTGTCAATAGTTATCATATTGACTTTAGGTTTATCTAATGCTGTTTTTGCACAAAAAGAAACAGCTAAACCAACAGAAACAACAACTGTATCTGCAACAGAAACTGCAGCAACAGACGCAGTGGCTCCTGAAAGTGATGAAGCAACTGCTGTTGAATCACAATCATTCCATCAAGTATTGAAAGCAAAATATATTGAGGGAGGAGTGCCATGGATGACACCTATCTTGATTGTTTTAATTCTAGGATTGGCTTTAGTGATTGAACGTATTCTTTATCTTAACCTTGCTACAACAAATGCAGATAAATTATTATTGCAAATTGAAGATAAAGTTAAGGCTGGGAATTATGACGGAGCAAAAGATGTTTGTCGCAACACTCGCGGCCCTCTTGCTTCAATTTTCTTCCAAGGTCTTGACCGCGTTGATAATGGTCTAGAAGATGCTGAAAAAGCATTAACATCTTATGGAGGAGTTCAAATGGCTAGATTAGAAAGTAATATGGTTTGGATTTCATTGTTTATTGCAATTGCTCCATCTCTAGGATTCTTAGGAACAGTTGTTGGGATGGTTCAAGCATTTGATGACATTGAAAAAGCGGGAGATATTTCTCCAACAGTTGTTGCTGGAGGTATGAAAGTGGCTCTTATCACAACAATCTTTGGTTTGATTTCAGCTCTTATTCTTCAAGTTTGTTATAACTACCTTCTTTCAAAAATTGAAAGCATTGTAACAACTATGGAAGATGCTTCTATTTCATTTATGGATATCTTGGTTAAAAACAGAAAATAGTAATAAAAACGGCAATATTCCTTTCAAAGGAATAACAAACTATTTTAATTACTAAATTATTAACCAGGAGGTATAAAATGAAAAAAGATTTTAAAAAATTATATTGGACAATCGCAATAATATGGGGAACTATTGCTTCATTAACTACAGTATTGTATGCTGCATTTTTTGAAAACACCGCAATGGCTCAAATATTTTGGAATTTGTCCTATTGGACAGTAGTTATCTTTTTAGCTTTTAGTGTGATTTCTGCAATAGGATTTGCATTAGGATTTATTATCCAAGGCTTTATTGATAATCCAAAAAAACAAATGGGAATTATTATTGCTGTCGCAGCATTAGCAGTAGCTTTCATAGGTTCATACCTATTATCATCAGGAACAGACGTATCAGCAGACTTGTTTGAAAAAACAGGTACAAGTTATAGTAGCTCTAAATTAATTGGAGGAACTATATATATGGTATATGTTTTGTTCTTTGGTGTATTAGCCGCAACTTTATATGCAGAGGTAGCAAAAAAATTTAAATAACTATGGCAAGAAAAAAGAAAACGTTACCAGGGATGAACAGTAGTTCAATGGCGGATATTTCGTTCCTTTTGTTAACTTTCTTCCTATTAACTTCATCAATTAATACGGATTTAGGTATTCAAAGACGTTTACCACCGCCATCTGACCCTAATGTTCAGCCACCTGAAATATATAAGAGGAATACTTTTACTGTTAAGGTAAACCGTGCAGACCAACTTCTTTTCGATGGTCAAATAGGAGAGGTAACAGGATTGAAAGAACGTGCTAAAGAATTTCTTTCTAATCCACAAAACCTACCAAACCTGCCGGAAAAAACAGAAATTGAAATCCCTTTAATAGGTAAATATGAAGTATCGAAAGGTGTAATCTCTCTTCAAAACGATAGAGGAACTTCTTATGATATGTATTTCAAGGTTCAAAACGAATTGACAGCTGCAATTAATGAGTTGAAAGATGAGCTAGCAAGAACAAGATTTGGAAGAGGCTACAAAGATTGCCTTCCAGATCAAAGAGAAGCAATTGATAAAGCTATTCCTACAGCAATTTCTGAGGCAGAACCTAAAAATATAGGAGGAGATAAATAATGGGAAGATTTAAAGAAAGAGGAGGAAGCTCATCACCTGAATTAAATACAGGTTCTATGTCAGATATTATTTTCATGCTTTTGTTTTTCTTTATGGTAATTACCACAATGAGAGAGAGCACCCTATTTGTTAGGGTAAACGTTCCTCAGGGTTCAGAAATACAAAAACTAGAAAAGAAATCCTTAAATAGCTATGTTTATATAGGACAACCGCTTGAAATTAAAAAGTTTGGTTCGGCTCCACGTATTCAATTAAATGACCAATTTGCTGAAGTAAGCGATATAAGATCATTTATTGAATCAGAAAGAGCAGCTAGAAACGAAGTGGACATTCCTTTCCTTACAACCACAATTAAATGTGATAAAGAAGTAAAGATGGGAGATGTAAGTGACGTTAAACAAGAACTTCGACAAGTTGGAGCACTAAGAATAATGTATGCAGCTTCTAGAAGAACAAAAGACACATACTAATTAATATAGATTTTACAATTTAAGCTGCCTAATTTCTTTTAGGCAGCTTTTTTTATTTATCATAGTATGGAATTTAAATGTAAGGAATTTTCTCTAAATCATTCAAAGAGCTCAATGAAGATAGGTACAGATGCAATAGTAATATCTTCACTATCTCCCGATATTTTGCCATCCAAAGTTTTAGATATTGGAACAGGATGTGGAATTATTGCTTTATGCATGGCTCAAAAACACCCTCTATCAGAAATAACAGCCATTGATATAGATAAAGATTCAATTCAAGAAGCTAAATCCAATTTCAAAAACTCAAAATTTAATATAAAACTCAACGCCATAGAGATTGATATCCTTTCGTTCTCAAAGCAAACACAAGAAAAATTTGATCTAATAATTACAAATCCACCTTACTTTATTTCAAGTTTAGAAAATCCCTCTCAAAACAGAACAAATGCACGCCACACCTGCTCGTTAACATACGAAAATCTTATTCATAGTTCACATAACCTGTTATCAAAAGAAGGGATTCTATGTATTATTCTCCCAAACAAAGAATCTGAAATATTTGTTGAGAAAGCAAAAGCTTATGATTTTGAAATCATAAAGACGATAATAATATACTCTAAAGCAAATAAAGAATGTGAGAGAGTGGTTCTACATTTAAAAATCAAAGAAAAAGAAAACCATCAATCAATGTCAAATGTTTCAGAGAACAGTATAGTAATTCTTAGAAATAATGATAATACTCCAACAAAAGAGTATTTCGATTTGGTGAAAAATTACTTACTTTAATCAAGGAAGTTTCCTCTTCCCTAATTTCTTTCTTTGAAAGAGTAAAATGAATCAAAGAAAGAATTTTCTGAATCAAAGAAAGAAAAAATTAAAACAAAGAAAGAAAAACCTGAAACAAAGAGTTAGTTTTTCTAATCACTTTTTGAGGGTTCAACTATATAATAATGATTGTTTTCTTTATACTATTGCACTATTTTTTCTCGTTATTACTAATAGGGAATAATTTGCCATACAAAATATTATTAAGAATACAGAATATAATGTCGAATTTATTTTGAATACTAAGCATTAATCCTTACTTTTGCCAAATAGATTTTTTGAAACCAACACATTAAATGAAAACAAAAACAATAAATACAATCCTATTAATCCTATTATTTTCAGGCATTAGTTCTTTTGCTATTGCAGTACCTGCATATAATCAAAAAATTGTGGTAAAGCAATCGGATAAAACGGAGCTATATGTTTTTTTAAAAGGAGATGAGAAAGTTAATTGGGCTAAGACAACTGACGGATTCACCCTTTTGAAATCAAAGAAAGGAGATTATGTTTATGCAATTTCTGATAGTAAAGAAGGGATTATGCCTTCAACGATTATAGCTCACAATGAAAACAAGAGGAATAAAGAGGAGGTGGAATTTATTCAATCCCTTAACAAAGATCTTTTCTTCTCAAGAGATCAAATAAATAGTTTAAAGCAATTATGGGACTATAAGCAAACTCCAGAATACAAACAACTATATGGAATTGCCAAAACATCACAAAGGAATCTTCGAATAATAGTTCTATTAGTTGGATATCCAGATAGACCATTTATTAATAATGCTCAATATTTTGATGATTTATTTAATCAAGTAGGATATAGCATAAATGGTAATGAAGGAAGTGTTAAGGATTATTTCTTAGCCTCAACCTTTGGCAATGTTAATGTTAGTGCAGATGTTTATGGCCCATATACTTCAAGTGCTGGTGCCGCAGCTTATGCTAATCAAGTTCCTAATGGAGCAAGAAACCTACTATCAGAAGTTATTAATTTAGCAGACTCTGCAATCAATTTTGCAAACTATTGTGGAAATGGAAGCCAGTATGTTGATGCTATTTATATGATTTATGCAGGATGTGCAGCAAGTAGCGGTGAGCCTGATGCTATATGGCCTCATAGAAGTGCTTTATATCCTCCAGTTCAAAAAGATGGAGTCTATATTTATAATTATGGTTGCTCTGCAGAGCTAAATGGCAGTACTGCTTCAGGGAAAACTCCTCCAGTAATTGGAACAATATGCCATGAATTCTCTCATGTTCTTGGATTAGCTGACGTTTATGATACAGACTATGGTGAAAGTGGTGGAGAGGCCCCTGCTTCATACGATTGGGATGTTATGTCAACTGGCTGTTATAATAATGGAGCAAGAACACCAACACTATGGAGTGCTTACCAACGTAGTTCAGAAGGATATTTAGACTTAGTTGAATTAAGTTCATCAACTACAGGAATAGGGAATAAAACCCTCCCTCCACTTAATTCATCAAATTCTGCATATAAATTAACACATAGCGCATCTGAATTTTTTGTTTTGGAAAACCGCCAACAAATTGGTTGGGATAGGTTTCTTCCAGGGCATGGTATGATAATTACTCATATCGACAGTTCAGTTCCAGGTTGGAATTCTAACTGTGCAAACTGCGACCCAACTATGATGGGAATAAAAATTATAGAAGCAAACCCGTTAACCATTTGGAATCGTGCAAGCAATCCTTTCCCAGGAACCTCCAATAATACAAGCTTTACCGACACCTCAAATCCAAATAGTTTATCAAATAGTGGAGCGATATTAAATAGACCTATTACAAGAATAAAAGAAAACACAACAACAAAAAATATTAGTTTTGATTTTGGATCAATTCCTCTAAGTGCACCACGAGCAATAACAAATGGAATAACAAGAATAACATCTGACTCAATTTATGTTAGTGTATCTGTTTTCCAAACTGTTGACCCTATAATAGAAAAAGGTATAATTTATTCAACCTCGAATAATATATTAATCACAGACACAAAAATTATTAACAACGAATCTCTTAGTGATTTTACTTCAATTATCTCAGGACTTCAACCCTCAACTACCTATTTCGTTAGAGCTTATGTGAAAAATTCTTTATCCGCTTATTTCTTCGGAGAGATAATTCAAACGACCACTCCTTGCACTTCAATTAAAACATTCCCATTCTCTGATAGTTTTGAAAGCACTAACCCATTAACTTGTTGGTCAGAAGAATCTAATGCTTACTTATCAAATATTTGGAAACTAAAAGACTCAACAATAGAAGGAGGATTATCAGCACAGGAGGGTGATAATTTTCTAACCCTATCTTCAACCTACCCAACAGGACAAACAAGGAAAATTATCACTCCTCAATTAGATATATCAGTTCTTTCTCAGCCATATCTAAAATTCTACTATTCAGCAAAGCAAAAGGCAGGTAATCAAGATCTATTGAGCGTTTATTATAGGACATCAAAACAAAGCCCATGGCAATTTATTAAAAGCTATACCTCAAACACTCCAAATTGGACAATGGATTCTATTGCCCTTCCAAACAAATCAAATACATATTATATAGGTTTTGAAGCCAAATTATATTCAGGATATGGAGTATCTATAGATAATGTTTTAGTTTCAGAGGCAGACCTTATGGCATATCCAGTTGTTGACACTCTAAAAATTGATAATATAACAGATAATTCAGCAAAAATCACCACAAAAATCCTTTCTCAAGGCTATACATTAATTACCGAAAAAGGAATAGCTTATTCAACTTATCCTAATCCAACAATAGAGGATTCATATATTGCCTCTCCAACAACAGGAATAGGACAATATATTATCACCCCTTCAAATCTGCAGCCTAATACAGAGTATTTCTTCCGTGCTTATGCAAAAAACCAAGGACTTATTTCATACGGAGAAGGAAAGTCTATCTTAACAAAATGTGAAAGAGTAAGAACCTTCCCTCATTCTTTTGCTTCCAACAATGCAGATAGCAACTGTTTTGATAAAGGCATCAATTGGCAGTTAACAACTATGGATATTGGAGTTCTTCCTTATAGTGGAGAAAACTTCTTTATGTTTAAACCAATAGAGAACTCAAGTTCCAAATTGATAATACCTATTGTTAATTTATTAAACCATGCTGAAACAAAAATCAAATTTAGATATCATAAACCAAGTACAGACAATAGCTTAGTAGCATATTATAAAATTGGGATAGAAGGCGTGTGGAATATTTTAAAAACTTATACCTCTTCAACAAGTGGGTGGACTTTAGATTCAATTGATTTACCAAATCCAAACGATAATTACTATATTAGTTTTGAAGGAATATCAGACAATTCAAACCCAATTTATATTGATGATATACAAGTAAATGGAATTTATCAACTACCAATAGTTAACACATCGCAAACCAGTTTAATTTCTTATAATAGCATTCAAACCGGAGGAGAAGTTACCTATTTAGGTTCAAGTGCTGTTCAAGAAAGAGGAATATGCTGGACAACAAATGGCAGCTTAGCTCAACCAACAGATTCAAAAATAATTCTTGGTTCTGGCATGGGTTCCTTCTCAACAAGCCTAACAAATCTTCAACCAGAAAAAACATATAGGATAAGAGCTTATGCAACAAATAGTTTTGGAACTAGCTTTGGACAAGAATATATTATTGTTACCCCTCCTATTCCTATTTTTAATAATATAATCTCTCCAGATCAAAACTTATGTTTTAATTTCCCAACACAAACAATTCAAGGCTCAGTTCCAACAGGTGGAAATAATGAATACTCCTATTTATGGATTCAAAGTCCAAATAATGAAAATTGGGTATTAGCAGAAGACCCTGATCTAAGAATACTTCCATCCTATCTTCCATTTAGAGCACAAGAAAGTCTATATTATAGAAGAATTGTATATTCCAGATTAGTTTCAGACACAAGTAACTCTGTCTTACTTAAAGTTGCACCAAGAACCAGAGCAGGAAATGTATTTAGAGCTCAAGATACAATAAATCTTAATCAAGAATTAAGAATGGAACTAAGGGCTTATGTTGGAGATCAATTTGTTTGGGAAAGAAAGAAATTAGAATATGATTGGATTACTATACCAAACCCTTCTGAAAGCAATTGGTTAAGCGATACTCCAACAGAAATTGGATTATATTATTACAGGGTTAGAGTTAAGAGTGGAGCATGTCAAGAAGAAATTTCAGGATTAGATTGGACATACGTTAGAAAAAGCATAGGGTTAGATGATATCGAAGTTTCAGATAATAGTATAGTAGTATCACCAAACCCTTCTAATGGAGAGATTAATGTTCAATATAAAAATACAGAAGCTTTTCTTGGAGAGCTATCTCTATATGATATAAATGGAAAGCAAGTTAAGAAAATTGAGAAGCAAGTTCTAAATCAAG
>JAGNRX010000193.1 GCA_017988355.1 Bacteroidales bacterium
TGCAGCAATAGCCTTAGCTCAACTTAGGAAATACGACTACTTGCTTAATGAGAGAAAGAGAGTGTATGAGAAATATTCAGAACTTTTGAAGGATAATCACTGGGCAATACTTCCTCAGCAAGACACAAGTTCTCTAACCACATCTTACCACCTTTATGCTTTAAGGATTAACCCAATAACAGAAGAACAAAGAGATAAACTAATTCAATATATGGCAGACAGGAATATAGCAACCAATGTTCACTATATCCCAATGCCGATGCTAACTCTTTTCAAAAACATGGGCTATAAGATAGAAGACCACCCTATTGCTTATGAAACATATAAGAGGGAAATCTCCCTTCCTATCTATCCTCAACTAACAAACCAAGAAATAGATTATGTGGTTAAAAACCTTGTAGAGGGATATTATTCAATAACTCTCTAAAATGAAAAGGTTATTTGATTTTCTTGCATCCTTGTTTGGTCTAATCATTCTTAGTCCTATATTTCTTATTATTGCTTTATTAATAGGCATTGGAACAAGAGGAGGAATATTTTACAAACAAACAAGGGTGGGGAAAAACAATAAGGATTTCAAGGTTTATAAGTTTCGTTCAATGTCGATTGATGCTGATAAAAAGGGTTTGCTTTCTGTTGGAAAAGATGGTCGTGACCCAAGAACAACGAAGATTGGATTAGTTATTCGTAGGTATAAATTGGATGAACTACCCCAACTAATCAATGTTCTTAAAGGAGAAATGTCATTGGTGGGTCCAAGACCAGAGGTAAGGAAATACGTTGATTTATACACAGAACAAGAAAAGCAAGTCTTAGAAGTAAGACCAGGAATAACTGATATAGCTTCTATAATGTTTAGGAATGAAAACGACCTACTTTCACAGAGCGAGAATCCAGAAGAGTATTATATAAAAGAAATTATGCCAAAGAAGCTCAAACTAAGCCTAAATTACATAAGTGACAGGAGTTTCTTCAGCGATATAAATTTGATAATCAAAACAATATTTGGATAAAACGTTTTGGTTTTTTCTTTCGCTGTTTCAGAAAATCCTTTCGCTGTATTAATTTTCTAAAACAGCGTTTTAATTTTTTATTCCTTTGATTCAAGAAATTCTTTCAGCGTTTCATTTTGCCCTTAGTTTATCCTACAATTTTACCTCGTTACTATCCTATTTAATTCAGAGGAGATGATTTGTTTTATCTTTTCAAGAGTTTTTTGTTCCGATAGTAAAATTAGTTGATTGTCAAGATCTATTTCATTTCTTAGTTTTTCTTTTACATCATTTATCTTCTTTTCTAACTTATTTAGCTTTAAGCTCAAAAGACTATCCTTTAGGTCATAATTAAGTCTTTCAACACATTCTGGGTCGGGTATTGTTATCTTCCATTTTGACTCCCATAAGCCACTAATACAATAATTATTAATTAGAAGAGTGGTCGCAAGATTTTGAATTTCTTTATCTTGGTTATTTGTGAATAAATTCAATTCAGGTATTTCGCCTTTTTCAAATATATGTTCTTTATATAAATCAAATATCTTCTGGTATAATTGATTGTCAAAACTAATCTGGTCTGTTGAAATATCACCAACAATATAAGCTGCTAACAAATAGTTCTCGTCTTTCTTCTCTCCATCTTCTCCAATTATTGTTTGAGTGATTTCTTTATCGCCATGATTAAGAAGTAGGGCAATTATCTTTCTTTCTTGAGCTTCGTCAGGGAAAGTATCTGGCAAAATTTGCTTCTCTGCCTTTGGAGTTGAAATATAATTAGAACCATCGTCATTTGGCAAAAAGAAATCATCAGGAGGAAGGTCGGTCTTGGGTTCTTCTTTCTTGAAATTATCGTCTTTCCTTTGTTTGAAATACCTTTCTCTTAATACTTTATTGAGCTCATTATTAAGAATTTCTTCCTTCATATTAAGAATTGAGGAGCATTGTTGAACATAGGCTGCTTTCTCAATATTATCAGGAATAAGGCTTATTGTATTTATTATTTCTTTTATTAAAGCACTGCGTTTGAAAGGGTCATCCTTTGCTTCATCTAATAGCAAATAGGTTTTAAATAAGATAAAATTCTTAGCCTGCTCTGTGATAAATGCTTTAAATTCTTCTTGAGGTAGTCTTTTAGAGTAGGAATCAGGGTCTTCTCCATCAGGGAATAAAACTATCTTTACGTTTAACCCATTTTCAAGAAAGAGGTCAATGGCTCTAAATGCTGCTTTAATTCCAGCGGAGTCGCCATCATAGAGAACAGTTACGTTCTTAGTATATCGTTTTATTAATCTTATTTGTTCAAGAGTTAGGGCTGTTCCTGATGTTGCAACAACATTTTCAACATTGTTTTGAGAAAGCATAACAGCATCCATATTCCCTTCAACCAAATAGCAAAGGTCTTGTTTGACGATTGCATTCTTTGCCAAATGAAGCCCAAACAGAACCTTACTTTTAGAATAAATATCAGTTTCAGGAGAGTTTACATATTTTGCTTTTGTTTTCTCCGAACTAAGAACCCTACCTGTGAAACCTAAGGGACGTCCTCCAATATTATAGATAGGGAACATTATCCTTGAGCGAAACCTGTCGTATTGAATATGAGTTTCCTCTTTTGAGACGGTCAAACCTGCCTTAATTAATACCTCTTCGGTATAGCCATTCTTTTTAGCGTGCTCAGTGAAATCAGACCATTTATCCTTAGAATAACCTAATCCCCATTTTTTTATTGTTTCGTCGGTTAGTTCTCTTTCATGAAAATAAGTTAATCCGATGTTTCTACCCTCTTGGTCGTTGAAAAGGATGTCTGCAAAGTACTTTTGTGCAAAATCAGTTATGTGGAAAAGAGCCTCTTTTTCATCTTGAAGTGTTTTTGCTTCATCAGTTAGTTCTTCCTCCTGAATGTCTATTCCGTATTTGTTTGCAAGAAAGCGTAGAGCCTCAGGATAGGAGTAATGCTCATGCTTTATTAAGAAATTAACAGCATTTCCAGCCTCACCACATCCAAAACACTTAAATATTCCTTTTGAAGGGCTGACAGTGAAAGAAGGTGTTTTTTCGTTATGGAAAGGACAATTACCGATATAGTTAACACCTCGCTTTTTTAATGGGACAAAGGCATTAATAACATCAACTATTTCAGTTGCATCAAGTATTTTTGAAATATCTTCTGGCTTAATCATCTCTGCAAAAGTACGTTTTTATTTTATTTTATTACCTTTGCCTATCCAAAACAATGAAAATATTATGATAACCTATTTAAAAAGGAACTATTCTTGGTTGATAATTATCTATTTCGGATTAATTTATTTTCTGTTCTTATC
>JAGNRX010000194.1 GCA_017988355.1 Bacteroidales bacterium
ATATATTGCCACAAGGCAAACATCTCCAACAGCCTTTAAAGTATTTTTACTTATACAATTAATATCATCCTTCAAGGTATGCCAATAAGGGAAGAAACTACCTGATGGGTCATGTTGAACTATATCAATCATTGGAATCTTAGCATTAGTATTTACAAAAATATGGTCATCCATAACTCCTCCTGTTGTCTCATCAACAAAGATATTACCATACCCCTTATCCTTTGCTATCTGCCAAACCTTATTCATTATGGAAGAGGCATAATTCATCGATTGTTGCTCCTTAGTAAAGCGAGGATTGGAATAGCCAACCATATCTAAGAGAATGCCATATTTTGCTTGATAGAATGGAACGTGAGTATTCTTTGACCAGTACTGAGCACCTAAGCACCAGTCCGATTGATCTTCAATATCAGAACTATCCCATTCAGGTGTTCCTTGGTCTTCAAGGTCAAAGAAAACAATATCTACTCCTACTTTTGCAGGACTTAGCTTTAAGTGTCTTGCAATTTCCATTAAGACTCCAACTCCTGAGGCTCCATCATTTGCTCCTATGATTGGGGTCTTGTGATTTTTTGGGTCTGGGTCGTGATCTGCCCAAGCGCGAGAGTCCCAATGCGATGCAAAAAGAGCTCTATCGGTTGATTTAAGGTTAAAGCTTGCAATTATATTGCGACCCTTAACAACCTTTCCATTATATAGCTTTGATGTAAAGTTCTGTTCAATAACAGTATCGGCATATTGCTTAAGAAAAGAAACCAAATAATCGCCACAAGCCTTATGCGCCTTTGACTCCGGAACTCTTGAACCAAAATCACATTGAGTTTTAACATAATGATAAGCACTATCAGCATTGAAGGTTGGTATCTCAACACTTGCATAAGTAAATGCATCTGTGCTATCTTTCTGTTTTTTCTCACCACAACTTGCAAAAGCAAAGACCAAAACTATTATTAATAAGCTATACTTCTTCATCTATAAATTCTTTTATTATTAATTTTATTCTATTGTCCAGCTAACGCCTTCTTTACCATCTTTTATCTTAACCCCTAAGGCAGATAATTCATCTCTTAACTCATCTGATTTTTTCCAATCCTTATTATCTCTTGCCTCTTTCCTAAGGTCAATTATCATTTTAACCAATCCTTCGATTGTAGGCATCATATTGGAAGATTGTTCGTCCAAAAGACCAAGCACATTAGTAAACCAATCATCAAAAAGCTTATTTAACTCTTCTAATTCCTTAGCATTAATTTTCTCTGAGCCCTCAATAAGTTTATTAATTATTGTTGCTGTTTCAAAAAGATTAGAAATAACCATTGGGGTGTTGAAATCATCATTCATTGCATCATAGCATTTTTGATTAATTCCTGCTATTTCAACTGTTGTTTCTTTAGAAGGGTTTATCTTTTGAATGTTTCTCTTTGCTTCAAGCAAGCGTTTCATCCCTTTTTCTGCGGCTAATAGTGCATCATTTGAGAAATCAAGTGTTGAACGGTAGTGAGCCTGAAGAATAAAGAAACGAATAGTCATTGGAGCATAAGCTTTCTCTATCATCTTATGAGAACCTGTAAAGAACTGCTCAAGAGAAATGAAGTTGCCTAAGCTCTTGCCCATCTTCTGTCCACCAATTGTTATCATATTATTATGAATCCAATACTTAGCTGGCTCATGCCCAAAAGCACATACAGATTGTGCTATTTCTGATTCGTGGTGAGGGAAGAGCAAATCTAATCCTCCTCCATGAATATCAAATTTTTCTCCAAGGTATTTTGAACTCATAGCAGTACATTCCAAATGCCAACCAGGGAAACCCTCACTCCAAGGGGATGGCCAGCGCATTATATGTTCTGGTTGTGCTTTCTTCCAAAGTGCAAAGTCAACTGAGTTTTTCTTTTCTGATTGACCGTCCAGTGCTCTTGTTGTTGAAATCATATCTTCTAAGACACGATTAGAAAGGACACCATATTTATTAGTATCCTTTTGGTATTTCATTAGGTCGAAATAAACAGAACCTTCTGAAATATAAGCATAGCCTGCGTCCAATATCTTCTTTATAATTTCAATTTGCTCGATAATATGACCAGAAGCCGTTGGTTGAATGCTTGGACTTTGAACATTTAAGCTATCCATTGCATCAATATATCTTTTGGTGTAGTATTGTGCAATTTCCATTGGCTCCAACTCTTCAAGTCTTGCTTTCTTAGCAATCTTATCTTCACCCTCATCAGCATCGTTTTCCAAATGCCCAACGTCTGTAATGTTTCTAACATATCTAACCTTGTAATCTAAGAATTTAAGATAGCGAAATACAATATCAAAGGTTATACCTGGACGAGCATGTCCTAAGTGTGGGTCTCCATAAACGGTGGGGCCACAAACATACAATCCAACATGTGGTGGGTTTAGTGGTTCAAAGATTTCTTTCTTTCTTGAAAGGGTATTATATACGTAAAGTTCCATATTATTGATTTATTTTATTATCAAATTTAATCCTACTTACCATTATTGCAACTGAGACTGCTCCAATTGACAAAACTAATGAAAATATTGATATTATATCTAAAATTCTAAGCTCTATTGGGAAGGCATCTATAATGATAATACCTGCTCCCATCTTTATTATTCCAAACTGCTGTTGAACTAAGCAAACTCCTATTCCAAGCAAAAGACCAATCGCTGCTCCAACAAAGGATAGCATAAGACCATTGAGGAAGTAAATTGAACGAACAGATCCTAAGGTTGCACCCATAGAACGAAGTATTAGAATATCTTTCTTCTTATCCATAATCAATAAGGATAACGAGCCCATCACATTGAATGTTGCAATAAAGATGATAAAGGAAAGTATAACATAGACTCCCAAACGCTCCACCTTAACAACCTTTTGGTAAATTGGCTCTTGCTCAAATATATCTTTTACCTGGTAATCCTGCCCTACTATTTCCTTAATCTCTGATTTCAATTTCTGAATATCATTATCTGATTTCGGTCTTATGAAAATAGAACTAACTTCATTATTGTTGTAATCAAGAAGAGAGCGAACAAACCCAATTGGAAGAAATACATTATCCTCATCCATTTGTGCATCCATCCTAAAGCTGCCTGAATAAAGAATATCCTGACTATTGAATGTTTCCTCTTGAGACATTGAAATCCTTCCCTCTCTCTTAGGAACAATAAATTGAATCTTAGCACCCATCCTTTCAGCATTATTAGGAATGCCAATGTTTGCAGCAACACCAATGCCTAATACACAAGCCTCTTTTGTGAAACTCTTTAAAGAAAACTTACCATAAACAATTGAAG
>JAGNRX010000195.1 GCA_017988355.1 Bacteroidales bacterium
AAATCTAATTATAAAACTCTTCTTACTTCAATGATAGCTTGTTGAATTCTTTTCTTGTAAGTTGGATTTTCTGAACATTCTTTAACAGCAGCTTCTCTTGCAGCAGCTTCTTTCTTTAAAGCAGCATATTCTTTAAGGCCAGCAGCGCCAGTTCCTTTGTTTTGATTAGCTTTTGAAATTCTTAATGAAAAACTTTCATACTCAGTTACAACTTTTGCACAAGGATCAACTTTAGGTTCTTCAACCTTAGGAGCTGGTTTTTCTTTTGGAGTAGTAGCTTGTGGTTTGTTAGCTTTTGGTGTAGCAGCAACAGGAGCAGCTTCTTCAACAGGAACTACAACTTCTTCAACTACAGTTTCTACTACTGTTTCAGTTGGAGTTTCAACTGCAGCTTCTTTTTTACCACATGATGCAGTTAATGCAACTAAAGCGATTCCTAATAATAAGTGTTTTACCTTCATAATTTTTCTTTTTTTAAGTTATTAATCATTAATTTGACTTTGCAATAATACGAAATAATTTGAACTTGGAGTATATAAACATTAAATAAAAATTTTGTTTCAATTCCTTATACAAAACTATTCTTTTATAATCAATCATTTATCTTGTATCCTATCTTCTAAAACAGATATAGAATCGTTGTTTAATTCCCTAATAATTTTATTTATTAAAGATATCATTCTGTATTCTTATGGATTCTTGGTGAATTGACTCAAATAAATCTTTTATAAAATCTTTATCTAATACAGTTCCTTGAGCTCTTTCAATTCTTTTTATTATCATTTCGTCCAATCTCTTAACCTGAAGTATTGGAATATTCTTTTCTTTCTTAATTCTTGCAATCTCAATTGCTAAACCCATTCTTTGTTTTAAGATATTAATAAGTTCAAAGTCTAAGCTATCAATCTCTTCTCTAATAGTGAAAATTGGATTTATATTTTCAATGATGTTTTGTGGAATTATTAATTCCTTTAACAATGTACTTAGATCAGAGGGGGTGATTTGTTGGCTACTATCAGTCAAGGCTTCTTCTGGCTTATTATGAACCTCAATCATTAGTCCATTTAAACCAATATTTATTGCTGATTGTGATATATCCTTAATCAAAGAAGCTTGACCTGCTATATGGCTTGGGTCACATATAATTGGAATATCTGGCATTAATCTCTTTAATTCAATTGGCATTTTCCAATAAGGGGTCTGCCTATAAATTCCATTATCAGCAAAAGAAAAACCTCTATGGATTGCATAAATATTTTTTGCTCCAGAGGCTTTAATTCTTTCAATTGCACCAATCCAAAGTTTGATATCTGGATTTAATGGGTTCTTAATAAAAATGGGGATATCAATACCTTTTAGACTTTCAGAAAGTTCTTGAATATAAAAAGGATTAGTAGTTGTTCTTGCACCAATCCAAATTCCATCAATACCACTTTCTAAGCATTTTTCAATATGCAAAGGCGTTGCAACCTCAGTCATTGTTTTTAAAGAAGTTGTTTTCTTAACTTCATTAAGCCAAGTTAATCCTTTATCTCCAACTCCCTCAAATTGATTGGGTCTAGTCCTTGGTTTCCATATGCCAGCCCTAAACCATTTAATTCCTTCAATAGAGTCAATCTCCTTAGCAGTACTTAAAACCTGCTCTTTGCTCTCCGCCGAACAAGGTCCTGCAATTAGTTCAAGCAAAACTCGATTTTATTTTTTAAGCTTTTTGAGTAAGCAGTAAAGAAATTCGCATATAAAAGTATGCTTGTAATAATCCTATTACTAGGGCAGACCATATTAGAATCTTCATTTATTAGAAAATCTTCTTCCCAATGGTTCAATAATTCAGAAAAGTTGTAATTTTTATCCATAAAAAAAATATTTGTTAGGTCAATTTACTTAAAAACGACCTAACAAATATTTTATTGTATTGACTAAATATTAAGATTCAGTTTACATATGAAGTAATGTAGTTTTTTCTTCTGCCATTCTTCGAAGATTTATTAAAGCATAACGCATCCTTCCCAATGCAGTATTGATACTAACATCTGTTTTTTCTGCAATATCTTTAAAACTCATATTAGAATAATGACGCATAATTAAAACCTTTCTTTGTTCTTCTGGCAATTGTCTAATAAGTTTCTTTACGTCATCATTGATTTGTTCTCTAATAATCTTTTGTTCAATAGACTCTTCACTATTTCCTAAGACATCAAATATATCAAAATTCTCATCAGTTCTAACAGTTGGGAACCTTTGATTTCTACGGAAGTGGTCAATAACTAAATTATGAGCAATCCTCATAACCCATTGAATATACTTACCCTCATCCCTATAGGTTCCGTTTCTTAAGGTATTAACAATTTTAATATGTGTATCTTGAAATATGTCATCAGCAAGAGCCTTGTCCTTAACTAATGAAAGAATATAATTGTAAACTTTGTTTTTATGGCGAGATAATAATACTTCAAATGCTTGCTTATCATCATTCATATAAGCTGCAACTAATTCATTATCGCTTTTTTTATCGTATAACATAGGAATCCTCCTTTTTTTATTTTTAAAATGAATATGTGATTTAAAAAAAGTAGTTATCCTATTCTATAAGCAATAATAATTGGTTAATAAATTTTGTATTACGAGGCAAAGATAAACATATTTTTTAAAATACCAAACTTTTTTCAATATTTTTTTGTAATAAATTGAAGTTTCTATTATTTTCTTACCTTTGCACGTTGAATAATTAAAAGAAATTTGAATATGAAATTTACAAAACTAATAATCATATCGATAATTGTTTTTGGAATATCTTGTAATAGTCCAAAGAAAGATGATACAAATAATATAAAAGATGAACTAGCTCTTTTGGATGTTAAAATAAGGAAAGAGCCAAAGAATGCCGATCTATATTATGCTCGTTCAAAGGTTTTATTGGAAAAAGGAAAACTAAAAGAAAGTCTTATGGATATTCAAACAGCCATAGATTTTGACAAAAAGAACGTTAAATACTATGTTCGCAAAGCTGATATCCTTTTTGCATCAGGAGAAACTACTCTTTCATTTGCTGCCCTTCAAGAAGCACTAAAATATGATAATAAATCAACCGAGGCCTATCTTAAAACGGCAGAAATAGCATTGCTTCTAAAGGACTATGATAAAACAATGTTTAATGTTAATGAGTCACTTAAAATAGATAAGATAAATCCTACAGCTTATTATTTAAGAGGTTGGGCTCTGAAAGAAAAAGGAGATACCGTTCATGCTGTTCAATCATACAAGAAAGCAATTGAGCTCAAGCCAGACTACGAAGAACCATTTGAAGA
>JAGNRX010000196.1 GCA_017988355.1 Bacteroidales bacterium
TATTAGGAAAGAGTGGTGAGATATTCTTTCCAAAATTAGGTGAAGAACAAATGATGACTTTCTCTTCTATTGCTGATAACTTTCTAACGGAATTAGGTTATACAATTAAATACTGCTCATCTGAAGAGGAGGCTCGTAAGTTTGCTTATGAAATGAAAGAGGGTTCAAAAACATATCCTGTTTATTATTTCAAGTCTGACACAACTGGTGAAAAGGGTTTTGAAGAGTTTTTCGTTCCTGGGGAGAAATTAAATATGGAGAGGTTTACTTCACTTGGTATAATTGAAAACTACCCAATAAGACCAGTTTCAGATATTGATAAGTTCTTTACGGATATGAATATTCTCTTATCTTCTAATCATGTAAAAAAATCAGATATAGTAAAAGTCCTAAAAGACTTTATCCCAAACTTCGAACATGAAGAAAAAGGGAAGAATCTGGATTCGAAGATGTAGATTGTCTGAACTCTGATTAAACTGATTAACTGATAGACTTTGATTGTCAATTATGCAACTAATCATAATAATCTCAGTTCAATACGGAAAGAAATTATCTGAACTCTGATTAAACTGATTAAATGATAGACTTTGATTCATATCGCCAACAACAATCATACTAATCCCTTAATCATACTAATCCGAGTTCAAGACAGAAATATAAAATAAAAAACCATGTATACACTTATTAAAAGAATTTTTGATTTCACAATGTCCTTATTGGCATTGATTGTCCTTTCTCCTTTGTTTATTCCAATTATAATTGGGTTATTATTGACGGGAGAGCATTATGTGTTTTATTTTCAAGAGCGTATTGGAAAAGGGGGTAAGGTCTTTAATGTTTGGAAGTTTGCTACTATGTTGAAAAACAGTCCTAACTTAGGTACAGGTACTATAACAACTCGAAATGATCCTCGTGTTTTGCCTATGGGTGGTTTTCTGCGTAAGACTAAGATTAATGAACTGCCTCAGCTTATAAATATTCTTATAGGTAATATGAGTATTATTGGTCCTCGTCCTCTTGTGAAAAAAGGTTATGATTTATATAATGATGAAGTTAAGGCTTGTATTTCTAAAATGAAACCTGGTCTTTCTGGAATAGGTTCTGTTATTTTTAGGGATGAGGAATACTATGTTTCACTTGCAAAAGATCCTGTGGAGTTTTCTCGCCTTCATATTCAACCTCACAAAGGAGATTTAGAAGTTTGGTATTATAATAACCGCTCACTATGGGTTGACTTTATGATAATTTTCCTAACCGTTTGGGTTATTCTTTTTCCAAAATCAGATTTAGTTTACAAAACTTTCCCAACCCTTCCAAGAATTGATTTGGACAAAGCAGCTGAGGGATTTAATGAAGCGAGGTAAAAAGTTATTATTAAAACAAAATTTAAAAAGGTATAAAAGACCTGATGTTCAAATAATAATATTAACTTTGCAAAGTAAATGTAAATATTATGGAACAATTTAGATTAAATGATAAAAGTAAGAAGTCTATTGAGAAAAAGACAGGGCTAGCATTTGAAGAATTGATTTCAACGGATGCTGAGACTATTGATTCTATAATTGAGGAAAAAATCGGAAAAAAATTAAAAAACAAATATAAGTTTGGTAATTATGTTGCTCGTGGTTCTGTATATATTTATCTAAAAAGATTATTAAATCGCAAAGACATTGATTCTATTCTTTCTAAAATTTAAAGATTTTGAACCCTACTTATTATAGTAAGTTTTCTAAACTATATACTAGTTATAATGAGGTTATAAAGCCTCTTATTGCCTTATATGAAGCACGTGAAGAGGTGTTTCCTATTCCTTTATTTAATGAAATAAGAGCTTTTAATGATCATGTTGCTAGATGCTATATTCCAAGTTTTTCTGATGATCAAATTGAAGATGAGTTAGGACGAGCAGAAAGACATATAAATAGAATAATTTTAGATTGTTATAAGTACTTAAATGTTTCATTTCATAATGAGATAATGAGTTTTGAAAGAAGGACAAAACATGTTGATTTAACTGTTTTAGATAACGGGTTGTTTTATCCAAAATTTTTGGAGCTTAGAAAAAATGCTGTAAATTTAATTAGAAAAGCAAAGAGAAACGAATCAATAAAATTAGATGATTCTTTTTCTGATTATCAAGATGCATACAATACCTACTCAGAACTTTCTGATTTAATAAATAGTCGTAGTGTCGAGGTTAGTTGGGCTAGAGCTAAGTTTAGTGTGATTAAATTATTAAAGATATTTGCTTGGATATTATCTGCAGTAGTTTCTGGTTTGGTTTCTTTGTTTTTCACTTGTGATAATATTAAAGATATTATATTAAAAATATTCCAATAGTATTTTCCTACCCAATTGACAAAATATTTTCTATTTGTGTTATAAAAACACTAACCTATTTAAAACTGCAAAAAAAATAATCTATGAACATCCTAACTATCGACCTTGAAGAGTGGTTTCAGTTTTTTGATGATGTTTATTCTAATGGGAAGTTTAAGAATTATGAAGTGCGTATCTACGAAAATGTAGAACGCATTTTTCGTTTATTGGAGGAAAATGATTTAAGGGCTACGTTTTTTGTGGTGGGATGGATAGCTAAGGAGTATAAGGATTTGGTTAAGAGGATTGCAGAGAAATATGAGATAGGTTCTCATACTGATATGCATCAATTGGTTTATGAGCAGGGGGAGAAGAGTTTTAGGGAGGATGTTTCTTCTTCTATTAAGCTTTTGGAGGATATAAGTGGGAAGAAGGTAAGGTGTTTTCGTGCTCCTGGTTTTTCTATTACTGAAAATGAGAAATGGGCTTTTGAGGTTTTGGCTGAAAATGGGATTGAGTTTGATTCTTCTGTTTTTCCTTCTCCTCGCTCGCATGGTGGTTTTCCATCTTATAGGTCGCCTATTCCATCTATCATAAAGTATAATGGGATTACCATAAAGGAACTGCCTATTAACTACTCTACTTTTCTTTCTAAACAGATAATCTTTTCAGGTGGTGGTTATTTCCGTTTGTTCCCTTATTTTATGATCAAGCATTGGACAAAGAACTCCGATTACGTTATGTCTTATCTCCACCCAAGGGATTTTGACCCATCTCAACCAATGATTAATGAACTTTCTCTTCTTAGGAAGTTTAAATCTTATGTTGGATTAAGAGGTGCTGAAAAGAAATTTGAGAAATGGGTAAGGGATTTTGAATTTGTGGATATAGACGAAGCATCGAAACTAATAGACTGGTCAAAAGTCCCGGTGATTGAATTGTAATTGTCTGAACTCT
>JAGNRX010000028.1 GCA_017988355.1 Bacteroidales bacterium
GCCGAAATCAAAAATATATGTTGTGTTGTCATATAGTGTATCTGTCCAAGAGACTTTAAGAGTTTTAAGATGTGATTTGATAGTAGGTTTCTCTTTTAAAGGAGGAGAAATAATTAATTCTTCTGAAGTGTTTTCTAAAACAATATGCTCATCAAACTTTATCTCAAATTCATTCCCTTTGAAATTAGTGGAATTAGATTTTGGATTTGCTTCTTGAAGCTTTGGTGGAGTTCTGTCATAAGCACCACCTGAGGGAGTACCTATCTTTGCACAAGAAATTAGAGTTTGAGTAATTACAATTAAAATAACAACTACAAAAACGCTAAAAAGACTAATTCGTTTAATTTGATTTAAGTTCATAGAAAAACAACCTTATTATATATTATCCTCTTTGTTTCACAACCTCATACATTATAACTCCTGCAGCAACAGAAACGTTTAAAGATTCAATACTCCCCTTGATTGGAATTTTTATCTTCCCATCACATAACTTAATGATTTCAGGAGAAACACCTGTATCTTCTGCTCCCATAACAATCATAATGTTTTCTGTTAAATCCACATCTGTATAAAGTTCAGCTCCTTTTTCTGTTGAAGCATAAACCTTAATTCCTAATTCTTTTGCGATGTTTATTGTTGTTTTAAGGTTTGCTTCCCTACAAATTGGCACAGTAAGTAATGCTCCAGCAGATGTTTTAATTGCATCTTCGTTAATCTGAGCTGACCCATGTTGAGGGATAATAATTGCATTTACACCTGAGCATTCTGCACTTCTTGAAATTGCACCAAGGTTCCTAACATCAGTTACCCTATCTAACATAAAAATAAAGGTTTTTTCATCTGCCTCTAACAATTCTGTAACTATTGTCTCAAAGTCAAAATACTTTATCATTGGCATAAGAGCCACTACCCCTTGATGGTTGTTCCTTGTTAAGCGATCTAATTTTTCAACAGGAACATATTGTATTATTACATTCTTCCCCCTTAAAGCATCTTTCAGCTCTTCCAATAATCCCCCTCTTAATGAAGATTGAATAAACACCTTCTCAATGTCAATGTCGTTTCTTAAGGCTTCAATAACTGGTCTTATTCCGTAAAGTAATTGCGATTCTTTCATATTTTGTATTGTATTATTATCTATATATCTAAAATGATTTATTAATATTATATATTGTATCTAGCTCAAAATTAATCCATCTTTTATTAGCAATTCCCTATCACTCATTCTTGCTAGCTCTTCGTTATGAGTTACAATAAGGAAGGTTTTCTTGTATAGGTCTCTAAGTTTGAAAAATAAATTATGAAGTTCTTTTGCATTTTGACTATCTAAATTTCCTGAAGGTTCATCAGCTAAAATTATTGAGGGATCATTGATTAATGCTCTTGCAACTGCAACCCTTTGTTGCTCTCCACCCGAAAGCTCTGAAGGCTTATGATGCATTCTATCTCTTAATTGTAAAATATCAAAATACTTCTCTGCCTCTTTCATTGCTTCTTTCTTTGTTTTGCCTGCAATAAAAGCTGGAATGCATACATTTTCAATTGCTGAAAATTCAGCTAAGAGATTGTGAAACTGATATACAAAGCCTATTTCTTTATTTCTAAACGCAGCTAATTGTTTATCGCTAAGAGAGCAAACATCAATTCCTTTAATCCAAACCTCGCCCCTATTAGGTTTATCAAGTGTTCCAATAATATGTAGTAGGGTTGATTTCCCTGCTCCAGAGGCTCCAACAATTGAAACAATTTCAGAGGCTTCAACTTCCATATTAATTCCTTTTAATATTTCTAAGCTTTGGTAGGATTTAAAGATATTCTTGACTTGAATCATATTATCTATCTATATTTTTTTTATTAAACATCACATAACCGTAGTTAACGGAAATTGTGAATGGATTATTAGAGTCTGCATCATCTCTTTGGTGATAACCAGCAGTTAAACTTAATGGTCCTAATGGTGTTTCAAAAACTAAAGCAGAACTAAATATAAAATAAACCTTGCCAAAGAAGTCTTTATAATAGGTTGGCAAATTGTTTTCTAGGGTTATTATCTGTGAGACTGGAGCATAAATATTAGCATTTAGCCTAAATGAAGCATCTATTCTGTAAAAACTAAATTTAAATATATTCTCAATCCCTGTTGCCAAATACTGATTTGCTCTATATTCAGGCATAAATTGAGTAAAAGTCTCTAAGGTTGGAGAATAAATCCCTGCATTTAATAATGAAGAATTATAGTTTGAGAAAAGGTTTTGGAAGGAATAGAAGACATCTGCATTCCAACCAAAGGTTAAGTGCTTATGGACATCGAAGTATGCTTTGTGTCGAAATGAAAACTGAACCCAACTATGTTTTTGGCTCTTAAGTTTGGAAAGTGAAGAAGTGTTACCAGGATAAAAGTCTTCAACGCCATTAATGAATTGAACTTGCATCTTTGAAAATGTTCCAGAAGTGGGCGATTGGACTTTGTTTAGAGTTGAAAATGTTCTCGTTAAACCGGTTGCTAAATGAGAAAAAGTAGTTCTATCAGCAGTATCATAAATAGTAGAAAACTTTATATTAAAGTAATCATCCTTAACAAGACCATATCCAATATTAAATTCTAATTTATCCTTAACACCTAAAGGTATTCCGGTAAGCATCTGAATATTATTTTCCCTTTGAACTATGTAGTTAAGAGGAGAGAAATCGAAAAAATTAGTTTTTAAATTGTAGTAACTCCACTTATTAGCATTAAACTCTATTTTTGTATAGATAGGGATGCGAGTTGGATAATTCATCTTTACTCCTACCATAAAAGAAGTATAGTACCTCCCTAAATAAACATTAGATTTGAAAAGCCATGCACTACTTTTGAGCAGATTATATTCTGTGCCAAGATATAGATGTGAAATTGGGTTTGAGGAAAGACAACCGCCAATCTCTGTTCTAATATTTTCTTGAGTTTTAATATTTATGTTTAGGACATAAGAATTGGAAAAGTGATTATAATATATGTATGGACTTACAACTTTAATATTATTGTCAAAGCATAGTGCAAAGTAGTTCTGTTTTAATTTACCTGAGAAAATAGAATCACTAGCATTTAACATTAGAGCATTTTCAAAATATTTTTTTTGTGTTGGATTAACACCCTCAATAATAGCATTCTTTATTTCTAACGGGGGTTTCCTGTCATTGAATGCTTTTCTCTTAATCTCAATATCTTCTTTAGAAATTGAATCTACTAAGAATTCTCTTATTTTATTAATCTTCTCCAAAGCAGATTTATAACCAATCTTATAAGTTTCTTGCATCCTATCAAATTGCAGTATTCCAAACTTGCTCAAATCCGGCTCAATTAAAACACCGTTACTACAAATAACATCATAATCAGTTTCTTTTGAAAATATATTTTGAAGATAAGAAACCAAGTCTCCTTCATTAGGTGGAGGGTAATTGGCAGAAATCTTAACTCCAATAATAATGTCAGGATTATATATATCATGCATTTCTTGGGCAGGAAAATTATTATACATCCCTCCATCAAACATAATCTTCCCATCCAAAGTTATTGGGGCAAAAACAAGAGGGAAGGTCATTGATGCTCTAACGGCCTGACCCAAGTTCCCATTTCTTCTTACACTTGCCCTATTATCTGTTATATCAGAAGTAATACAAAGAAAAGGCACAAACAAGCTATCAAAATTATTATTTGAAACAGCAGAAGCTCCTGCAAATATCTCCATAAAGGCATAATCCATCTGAATTGGATTTATTATGGAGCTTGGTATTTGGAAACGAAATTTATCTCTTGTATCAAATGAAAAAGAAATCAAAGAAGGACTATCATCTTTAGCTTTATAGAAAAAGGCTGCATTATTATCTACTTTTCCTGAGAGCCAGCGTTGGAACTCCTCTGAAAGAAAGAGATGCATCATTTGGTCAACAGTGTAGCCAGAAGCATATAAAGCACCAACAATTGCACCAACTGATGTTCCAGAAATATAATCTATTGGAATATTATTATCTTCCAATGCCTTAATTGCACCAACATGAGCCAGCCCTCTTGCACCTCCTCCACTCAATACCAAACCAACCTTTTGAACTCTTTGAGCAAAAGATACGGTTGATAAGAGAATAAAGAATACTGCAAGAAGACTGATTTTTCTCATATAATAAACTTAGATTTTATCTAAAGCTTGACTTAAATCTCTAATAATATCATCAACATTTTCAATCCCAACAGAAAAACGAACAAGTCCTTCAGTAATTCCTGCCTTTTCACGAGCATCTTTTGACATTTTTGAATGTGTCATTGATGCTGGATGTTGAATAAGAGTCTCAATACCTCCTAATGAAACAGCTAAGATACACATCTCAACATTATTCATAAGTGTTCTACCTGCATCAAGTCCTCCTTTTACACCAAAACTAATCATAGTTCCTGGACCTCTCATTTGCTTTCTAACTAAGTCTTTTTGAGCAAATGATTTCAGACCTGGATATTTAATCCATTCAATTTTTGGATGATTTTCAAGGAATTCAGCAACTTTTTGAGCATTCTCTTGAGCTCTATCGACTCTTATACCAAGAGTTTTAAGTCCACGAATAACCAAATAAGCTTGGTGAGGATCCATATTACAGCCCATGTTCACCATCATTGTTCTAAGCTTATCATAGATTTGTTTGTCTCTTCCAATAATTACGCCACCAACAATGTCAGCATGTCCATTAATAAATTTAGTAATTGAATGCAAAACAACATCAGCACCTAAATCGATTGGGGTTTGAAGATAAGGTGAGCAGAAAGTATTATCCACAACCAAGACAGCACCAATTGAATGAGCAAGCTCAGCACAAGCAGCAATATCTGTTATATCCATAGTTGGATTAGCTGGAGTTTCAATATAAATAACCTTAGTGTTAGGAAGTATTGCTTTTTTTATATTTTCTATATCAGCGGTATTCACATAAGAAGACTTAACTCCAAAACGTGAGAAATGTTGTTCCATAACAACACGTGAGGGTCCATAAACAGCAGCAGAACTAATCATGTGGTCACCAGCATTAAGAAGTGCCATATAAACAGTTGACACAGCAGCCATGCCAGAAGAAACAGCAACAGAGTCATAACCATGTTCCAAAACAGCTATCTGACGTTCCAAAGCCTTAATTGTTGGATTACCTATTCTGGTGTAGATATAACCATCTTTTGTTCCTGCAAAGCATTCAGCACCATCTTCAGCACTTTCAAATGAAAATGTAGAAGTTTGATAAATAGGCACAGTAGCACTTCCATATTGGTCGTGGTGCCCGCTATAATGAACTAATTGTGAATTGAAACCGTAATCTTTTGGATTTTTCATATATTTTTGTGTTTTAAGTTGACTAATCTACAAAAGTACAATAATTTCTTAAAACAAAGAAAAAAAACCCTTTTTGTTGTTTAATTCAGTATTATGATTTAATTTTGCACATTATTAATTAGTTATAATTTAAATACGAATATAAATGAGACCTAACTTTACAAACATTGATTTCGGAAACAATCATACTGATAATTCTGAAGAATGGAAAAAATTAGAAAACAGAGAAAAGAACTGGGTGACTCCAGAACAAATCCCTGTTAAATCAATCTACACTCCACAAGACTTGCAAGGGATGGAACACCTTAACTATGCAGCAGGTGTAGCTCCTTTCCTTCGTGGACCATATTCAACAATGTACGTTATGAGACCTTGGACAGTTCGTCAATATGCAGGTTTCTCAACAGCAGAAGAATCAAACGCTTTTTACAGAAGAAATATAGCAGCAGGACAAAAAGGACTTTCAGTTGCATTTGACCTTGCAACACATAGAGGATATGACTCAGACCACGAAAGAGTTGTAGGAGACGTTGGTAAGGCAGGAGTTGCAGTGGATTCTATCTTAGATATGAAAATCCTTTTCGACCAAATCCCTTTAGAAAAGATGTCTGTTTCAATGACAATGAACGGAGCAGTACTTCCTATCTTAGCATTCTACATTGTGGCTGCTGAAGAGCAAGGAGCATCTATGGATCAACTAACTGGAACAATACAAAATGATATTCTAAAAGAGTTTATGGTTCGTAATACATACATTTACCCACCAAAACCTTCAATGAAGATTATTGCAGATATATTTGAGTTCACTTCAAAGAATATGCCTAAGTTTAATTCAATATCAATTTCAGGTTACCATATGCAAGAAGCAGGTGCAACATGTGATATAGAAATGGCATACACACTTGCAGACGGATTAGAATACATTCGTGCTGGAATAAATGCAGGAATGGATGTTGATAAGTTTGCACCAAGACTTTCTTTCTTCTGGGCAATTGGAATGAACCACTTTATGGAAATTGCAAAGATGAGAGCAGCAAGAATGATTTGGGCAAAGATTATTCAACAATTTAATCCAAAGAACCCAAAATCACTTGCACTTAGAACTCACTCACAAACCTCAGGCTGGTCACTAACCGAACAAGACCCATTCAATAACGTAGCAAGAACATGTATTGAAGCAACAGCAGCAGCCTTAGGACACACACAATCACTACACACAAACGCACTTGACGAAGCAATTGCACTTCCAACAGACTTCTCAGCTCGTATTGCAAGAAACACACAAATCTATCTTCAAGAAGAAACAAGCATTTGCAAATCAGTTGACCCATGGGCAGGATCATATTATGTTGAAAGCCTAACTCACGACATCGCTCACAGAGCTTGGAAGCTAATCGAAGAGGTTGAAAGCCTTGGAGGAATGGCAGCAGCTATTGAAAGTGGAGTTCCAAAAATGAGAATTGAAGAAGCATCTGCAAGAAAACAAGCAAGAATTGACTCTAACCGCGACACTATATTAGGTATTAACAAGTATAGATTAGAAAAAGAAGATCCAATCGAAACTCTTGAAGTTGATAACTCAGTTGTTAGAGAAGCACAACTAAAACGCCTTGCAGAACTAAAAGCAAACAGAAACGAAAAAGAGTGCCAAGCATCTCTTGCAAAACTTTCAGCAGTTGCAGGTTCAGGCAAAGGCAACCTTTTGGAACATGCTATTGATTGCGCAAGAAAACGTGCATCATTAGGCGAAATATCTTCAGCATTAGAAGTACATTACGGACGTTATAAAGCAAAAATTAATCTTATTTCAAACGTGTATAGCTCAGAAACAAAAGACAGCACAAGCTTTAAGAAAGCCGCTGAACTAGCAGACAAATTTGCAGAAATGGTAGGACGTCGTCCTCGTATTATGGTAGCAAAAATGGGACAAGATGGACATGACCGTGGTGCAAAGGTTGTTGCAACAGGATATGCAGACATCGGTTTTGACGTTGATATGGGACCACTTTTCCAAACCCCAGCAGAGGCAGCAAAACAAGCAGTTGAAAATGACGTTCACGTGCTTGGAGTTAGCTCACTTGCAGCAGGACACAAGACTTTAGTGCCTCAAGTAATTGAAGAACTAAAGAAATTAGGCAGAGAAGACATTATGGTTGTTGTAGGCGGAGTAATCCCACCACAAGACTATGATTACCTATACAAAGCAGGAGCTGCAGCAATCTTCGGGCCAGGATCCATTATTTCAGATTGTGCAAGCAAGATGCTAGAACTTATGATTGAAACTCATAAAAACTAATAGGCTAAGTCCTATATAAAGATACCCTCCTATGAGACGTGATTTATTCACGTCTCTTTTTTTTGCATAAATAATTAGATATTCCAATCCCTAATCTAAGGGCTTAAAAACTTATACTTCTGCACCTATCCTATAAAAGAAATAACTGATTAACAATACTCTAACTTGATTTAAATAAAATAAATCGCTATTATATTTTTTTCTTTCTTTGCTTCCATGCCTCTCGATTGCCAATGGAGACGTCCTCCATTGCCAATGGAACAATCCTCTATTGGCAATGGAGAGGCTCTCTATTGGCAATGGAGCACCATCAAATGCCTGAAATAGAAAAATATTGTCCGATGAAAACTTTTCTTCTTTTTAATTTACTTTGTTTTTCCACACAAAAAAAGATAAATCATAGAGAAAAAGTATAAGTTTTGTTGGAAAACGAGTGGAAAAATATTATCTTTGCGAGTTCAAATTAATATTTTGGACTTAAAAACAGCAGATTATGAAAGCATTTACTATATTTATAAGGGTATTTTTCTTATTAACTCTTTTCCATTTTGGAGCTTTTGCAGCACCGGCAGACAAAACACAAACCTTTTCCAAGAAACAAGCAAATGGGAAAATCATAACCTATACATTAAACGGAGATGAATTTATTAGTTGGTTAACCTCAACAGATGGTTATACATTATTTGAAAACCAAGAACAAGAAATAGTATATGCCATTAAGGATGAGGACGGAAAACTAAAGAAATCTAATGTTTTAGCCTGCAACTCAGAGTATAGGTCTGCTCAAGAAATACTCTTCCTTTCTACTATAGAAAAAGGACTGTTCTATAATTCATCGCAGTTAGAGGTTTTCAGAAAAAATAGAGCAGAGAGGTATTCAAGCACTCAACCAAACTATATACCAACAACTGGCACGCCTAACTTCCTTGTTATCTTGGTGAGTTTTTCAGATGTTTCATTTAATGCACTCAATGCAACGAAGATGTCTAATCAAATCTCTCAAACAAATTATACAATAAATGGAGCAACAGGAAGCGTTAAGGATTATTATTTTGACAATTCAATGGGAGTCTTAAATGCAAACTTCACTGTTGTAGGGCCATATACTCTAAGCCAAAACCAAGCCTACTATGGTGGAAATGATGCAAGCGATAATGATATAAGACCACAAGAAATGGTTGCCGAGGCTTGCTCACTTGCAAGTCAAAACATAAACTTTGCAAATTTTGATAATGACGGCGATGGTTATGTTGATATGATTCACGTTGTTTATGCTGGAAGAGGAGAACATAATGGTGGTGGAGCTAATGCAATATGGGCTCATAGTTGGGCAATACCTTCGGCACCACTTTTCAATGGCGTTAGAGCATATAAATACTCTTGTTCAAACGAATTAAGGACAACTATTGACATTGATGGAATAGGAACAATTTGTCACGAAATGGGGCATGTGCTTGGGCTACCTGACTTCTACGATACCGACTATTCAGGAACAGGAGGGCAAGCTATCACTTTAGATTCGTGGGATTTGATGTCAAGCGGTAATTATAATAATCAAGCAAAAACTCCTCCTTATCTATCTGCACTTGAAAGACAAATCCTCGGCTGGCTTAATCCAATCCTCTTAACTAATAACAATACGCCTTGCACCCTGCCAGCAATTTCCGATAGCAATAAAGCATATAAGGTAAACCTAACAACTAACGAGTTCTTTATATTTGAACATAGGAATAAGAAAAAATGGGATCAATATACGCCTACAAAAGGAATGCTTATATTTCATGGCGATAATACTTTAATCAATCAGTGGATAAACTCAAGAATAAATAACATTAATACTAACCCAACAAGCAGAGGTTTCTTCATTATTCCTGCCTATGGTGATTCAACAAACAACACATCATTAAGCACAACATTTCCTGGCTCTCAAAATGTCACTTCCTTTACTGGCTCAAAACTAAAGAACTTCACACCAACAGGAAAGAGCTTAATAAACATTGCTTATGGTCAAGATTCTGTCCTAAACTTCAACTATTTCAATATCCCATTACCTACAATCACTCTAACAACCCTTGCTGCAACAAGTATAACTTCAAGCTCAGCAACTCTTAACGGAACAGCAATAGGAACTGGGATAACATCAAAGGGTTTTGAATATAGGATACAGGGAGCGAGTAATTTTATCCAGCAATCCGTTACATCAAATCCCCTACAACTAACCTTGAGTAACCTAAATCAAAACACAATATACGAATATAGAGTCTATGCTGTTTCGTCCATAGGAACAACCTATTCTAATATAGAAACATTTACAACAGAATGTGGACTAATTCTTATACCTCCTTTTTCTGAAGGCTTTGAAACCCCATTAACATGTTGGACTAATATATCATCTAACACAGATTACTTTACCCTTGTTCAAGGAGGCGCATCACCTTCTTGCTCTCCACACACAGGAGGAAATA
>JAGNRX010000197.1 GCA_017988355.1 Bacteroidales bacterium
CAATTGGAGCATTTGGAACTTCAACCCCCCAAGACGGAACTCCTCAAGACACAATACAAAGACCAAACACCATATATGGCGTAACGAAAGTTGCAGGTGAGTTACTATCTGACTACTACTTTGAACGCTTTGGCGTTGATGCACGTTCGGTAAGGTATCCAGGACTTATCTCAAACGTTACCCTACCAGGGGGAGGAACAACCGACTATGCAGTTGAGATTTACTATGCTGCAGTTAAGGGAGAGAAGTTCTACTGCCCACTAAAGAAAGGTACACAATTAGATATGATGTATATGCCAGACGCATTAGACGCTGCAATCAACATAATGGAGGCAGACCCAACAAAGCTTATACATAGAAATTCATTCAATATAACATCTATGAATTTCGATCCAGAGGCAATCTATAATGAAATCAAAAAACATAAGCCAGATTTTGTGATGGAATATAAGTTTGATGAGATAAGACAAAAGATTGCAGACACATGGCCTAATTGGATGGACGATACATGTGCAAGAGAAGAGTGGGGATTTAATCCTAAGTTCAACTTAGAATGCACAACAATTGATATGCTTGACAAATTATCAAAGAAACTTCTAAAATAAGACCTATTCTAAGAAAGAGATAGAGCCTTAAAAACAATAGACTCGTTAAAAATAATCGTTATTCATTTAATCATTATTTTTAACGGGTCTTTTATTTTGTCAGAACTTAGAATTAGAAAATTAAATCAAAGGATTATTTTCGTAACCTGCCACCTTACCATAAGTAACCTGCCACCTTACTCGAGTAACCTGCCACCTTACTATGAGTAACCTGCCACCTTACTCAACTGAGTCTTTGTTTTGATAAACTAAAGCGCTGATTTATAGTATTATTACTTGATATTACGAAACTCATTATTGCAAGCATTCAAATCCTTGCTAATTCAAACTGAAAATCTATAAGTAATCTACCTCTTTTCTCCAACTTGGTTTTAATTAGATAAGACATTTAGGAAATTTTTTTTCATAAAAGATTAGGTATATAGAATAATATTAATATATTTGCAAAAGAATATCTTACTTTTTAATAATTTAAACCTATATTTAATATGAAGACATCATCAAAAACATTGAACACAATTGCAATAATACTAATTGCATTTATTCTATCATCAATCTTAATTTATAACTATTCACTCTTAGTTCTTGGTCAGGGAGAGGCTGCAATTCTTGGACTTAAAATTCAAAACATAATTGGACTCTACCTGTTTTTAGGCATAACTATAGCTTTGTTAAGATTCTACAAAGGGAAACTCAAACCACTAACAATTTTAATTTCAATAATATTTGGAACCTTGGTCTTCCTCCTTCCTTATGCCCTTACTCACTTACCTTGGCAGATGCTCTTAGTTGCAGCATTAAGCAATTTAGTAGTTGGAGCTATTGCAGGTTATTTCTATCATATATATAAGTATTTCTCAATTAGATTAATTGTAATCCTTTTGACTATCCTATATTCTATAATGTATTTCTGGTTTATTTATGATTATGTTTGGCTTAATTATGTAAATATTATGTTTGAATAGCTTATTCTCTTCGTATAGTAAAATAAAAAACCCCTTAGCTTATTTAATAATAAATTAAGGGGTTTTTCTTATCTTATATTGCTCTTATAGATAGGCTTGCAACTGCTCGGTTTGGGCTCTTTCTTTTAATCTTTTAATTGCTCTGTCTTTTATTTGCCTAACTCTTTCTTTTGTGAGGTTGAAATGAACTGCAACTTCTTCTAATGTGTAGCCATGGTTTTGTCCTATACCATAAAATAATGCAATAACCTCTCTTTCTCTTTGGTTTAGGATTGATAGACAACGAGATATTTCTTTTGAAAGACTTTCTTGCATAACTTTTTTATCCGTACCCTCTGCACCATCTTCAACATATATATCAATTAGATTAATATCTTCGTCCTCCGTTACTGGTGCATCCATTGATATTGCTTTAAGGGAGATTGAAATAAGGTCTGCAAGCTTTTCTCTGGTTGTGTTTAAGGTGTCAGAAAGCTCATCTAAGGTAGGGTTACGTTCAAGTTTTTGTTCTAATAGTGAAGTTTCTTTCTTTATTCTATTTAAAGCTCCAACCTGATTGAGTGGAAGTCTAACAATTCTGCTCTGTTCTGCTAATGCTTGAAGGATAGCTTGACGTATCCACCAAACAGCATAGGATATAAACTTAAAGCCTCTTGTTTCATCAAAACGTTTCGCTGCTTTTATCAAGCCAAGGTTACCCTCATTGATTAAGTCGGGAAGACTTAGACCTTGATTTTGATATTGTTTAGCAACAGAAATTACAAAACGAAGGTTAGCCTTAACAAGTTTGTCTAAGGCATCTTGGTCGCCATTCTTAATTCTTTGTGCTAAGAGAACTTCCTCTTCTGCGCTAATCATCTCTTCCTTACTAACATCTTGAAGAAACTTATCCAAAGAACTAATTTGTCTATTTGTAATAGTTTTGGTAATTTTTAATTGTCTCATAACCCCAATATTTGTATAGATTCACTAAAATTATGAACCTATTGTATTACATTGCAAATGTATATCAGAATTGCATTGATTTGACACCTATGACCTAAAAGTTATCAACGAGTTTTCAACATTATGTTTTAGAGTACAAGAATAAAATAATACCTCCTATAGTCGTTAGGATAGAAACCCTCAATGATTACCTTGCCTTTCTTGGTGTTCAATTGCTTTAATTCACTTGCCCTTATATTTGGATTTTTGTCAATACTTGTGATAACAAAGCTTTTCTTTAGTCCCAAACGAGCAAATTGAGAGTTATTAAGCTTTTCAATCATAAAACCATTTTCAACACCGTATTCCTTCTTTTCTTTTGAAGAAATCTCCCTAAGTTCAGCATTTAGAACCGTAAACATATTCTTTTCTTCTTCTTTCACAATTGATGTGTTTCCATTCTCATTAAGAAGGGTAAGTTCCTTTTCGTAAATCTTTCCTTCCCTCTCAAACTTAAGCATAATCTTATCACCAGGGGAGCTTTGAGCCAAGACCTCATTTAGTTCAGAGTTGTAATTAATATCTTTGCCTGAAATTTGAATTATTATATCTCCTTCCTTAAGTCCTGCTTCCTTTGCCGAGCCTATATCTAAAATAGAAACAATATAAACCCCATTTAAGTTTTTAATACCCTTTGTTTCAGCTAATCTTGAATCTATTTCGGCACTGCTAATTCCAAGATATGCAATTTGCGTTATGCCATATTTGATAATGTC
>JAGNRX010000198.1 GCA_017988355.1 Bacteroidales bacterium
GAATAAAAGGATATGGATACATCGTATGTTTTTGGACAAAAGGGAGAGAAGCTAGCCTTAGAGTATTTGATTGAGAAGAAGTATATCATCTTGGAAAGGAATTATAGGAGTGGGAAGAATGAGATTGATATTATTGCAAGAAATAGCGGAGATATTGTTTTTATTGAGGTAAAGACTAGAAGCACGGATGTGTTTTGCGAACCTGAAACTGCGGTTACAAAAGAGAAACAAAGAGCAATAATAAAGGTTGCAAATAGTTATATAGTGAGAAACAACATTAACGAAGAAGCAAGATTTGATATAATAGCTATTGTTACAAATGAAGATGGCACAAAGATAAATCATATAGAAAACGCCTTTACACCAATGCCTTATTAGAGAGATGGAAGATTCAAATAGATTATACTATAGTATTGGAGAGGTCGCAAAGGAGTTGGACGTTAGTTTACCTACTCTTAGGTTTTGGGAAACAGAATTTTCTCAAATCAAACCTCATAAGAATAAGAGGGGAGTAAGGTTCTATACTAAGAAAGATATTGAACTCCTAAAGCAAATCCACTACCTGACTAAGACCTGTGGATATACTATTGATGGAACAAAGAACTATTTGAAGACTAAGGTAACAACAGAAACTAAGGACGAGAACAATACTGTTAATATTGAGCTTGTTCGTTCGCTTAATGAAATAAAAGAATTCCTCTTAGAGTTAAAAGATAACTTATGAACATACTAATACTTTGCACAGGTAATTCGTGCCGATCACAAATGGCAGAAGCTTGGCTAAAACAAATAAACCCAAACTTAAATGTTTATTCAGCAGGAACATCCCCTGCAAATGAAGTTCACCCATTAGCTATTAGGGTTATGGAAGAAAATGGTATTGATATTTCTGCAAGTAAGCCAAAAAAGGTTGATGAGTTCATTGACAAGGAATGGGATTATGTGATTACTGTTTGTGATGATGCAAAAGAGAGATGCCCTTATTTTACGGGTGAAGCTAAGAACTTCCTTCACTACTCTTTTGAAGACCCATCGAAAGCAGAGGGTGATAATGAGTTTATCTTAGAGGAATTTCGCCGTATTAGTTTAGAGATAAATCATATGTTCTTTTTCTTAAATGAAAAGGTATTTGGGCAAGAGGGAATTATATGTACAAAGCACGAATGTGAAGGATTTGAACAATAAACAAGATATTAATAATAGAGAACCTAAAAACAAGATTATAATATGAAAAAGAATATTGCATTAATGGCTGGAGGAAATAGTGAGGAGGCAGTTGTTTCTCTTCGTTCTGCAATTCAGGTTGAGCAAAACATTGATAAGTCAATTTATAATGTTTATAAGATTATTCTTAAAGAAAGAGATTGGTACTACGAACTTGAAGGAAAGAGATATAATATTAATAAGGATGATTTCTCTCTTAGAATAGGAGATGAGAAGGTTGTTTTTGATGGAGTATTTATTATAATCCATGGCACACCTGGGGAAAATGGGCTTTTGCAAGCTTATTTTGAGATGATGAATATTCCTTTTGCTTCTTGCAGTTCATTAGTTTCTGCAATAACTTTCGATAAGGTTGTTTGCAATGCAGTTGTTAAGGAATTGGATGTTGTTAGGGTAGCAAGGAATATTAGTTTCTATAAAAATAATCAAGTAAGTGTTGATGATATTCTTAAAAAGCTTAGTTTACCTCTTTTTGTTAAACCCTCAGAAGGTGGTTCAAGCATTGGAATGACTAAGGTAAAAGTAAAAGAAGACTTAAAACAAGCGATTGAAACTGCATTTAAGGTTCATGAAAGAGTGATTATTGAAGAGTTTATTAAGGGAAGAGAATTAACTTGTGGGGTTTTGGAAACAAGGAATGAGGTAATTGCTTTTCCAATAACCGAAGTAATCCCTGTTAATGAGTTTTTCGATTACCAAGCTAAGTATGACGGTTCAACAGCTGAGATAACACCAGCAGAGATTGAGGATAAGGTTAGAGAGGAAGTTCAATCTACTGCAAAGAAAATCTATAAGGAGTTAAATTGTAAGGGAGTTTGTAGGATAGACTTTATTTATGATTCTGAGAAAGAAGAGTTATTTTTCTTAGAAGTAAATACTATTCCTGGTCAGTCTTCACAGAGCATTGTTCCAAAGCAAGTTCAAACAATGGGATGGACAACAAAAGACCTTTATTTAAGGATGCTGGAAGAAATCTTCTAAAACAAAAGACTAAGATGAAAGAAATAAGACTTAAAATATTTATAATAATTATTCTCTTACCTCTATTGTCATTTTCACAACCTAAGAATGTGATTTTGATGATAGGAGACGGAATGGGACTTGCTCACGCATACGCAGCATATACTGTAAACAGAGGGCAGTTAAATATGTTTGATATGCCTGTTACGGGTTTCTCTAAGACCTATTCGGCAGATAAATATATTACAGACTCAGGAGCAGGAGGGACAGCAATGGCTACTGGTCAGAAAGCAAATAACGAATCCATAGGTCTTGACTCTCTTTGGCTTCCTCACCCAAGCCTTATGACACTTGCAAAGAAAAAAGGACTCTCAACAGGGATTGTGGTTACTTGTGATATAACTCATGCAACTCCTGCAAGCTTCTATGCAAATGTTAAGCATAGGAAGATGGATCAGGAGATAGCTCTTGCACTCTTAAATGAGAATGTTGATATATTTATTGGTGGAGGGTTGAAAAACTTCCTTGCAAAAAACAGAAAAGACGGACTTTCTTTAACTGATAGCTTGGAGAAAAGAGGATATAAGTTAGTTTATAATTTAGATGAGCTTAGTTTATTGAAAAGAAATAAAGATAAGAAAGAAAATCATGTTGCAGGCTTACTTTATGATGGGCATCCACCACTAGCAAGTAAGAGAGACGATATGCTTTCAAAGAGCTTAGAGAAATCTCTTGAGCTTCTATCTGCAAACAAAAAAGGTTTCTTTATGATGGTTGAGGGGTCGCAAATTGATTTTGAGGCTCACCTTAATAGGTTTGACAATATGGTTGAAGAGGTTCTTGATTTTGATAAGGCGGTTGGCTTAGCTATTGAATTTGCAAAAAGAGATAAAAACACTCTTGTTATTGTTATTGCTGACCATGAGACAGGTGGTTTAACTCTTAATGGAGGAAGCATTGAAGAAGGAAAGGTTAAGGATAAGTGGTCAAGTTTTAATCATACTGCTATTATGGTTCCAATTTATGCATTTGGTCTTGGAGCTGAAAATTTTACTGGAGTAATGGAA
>JAGNRX010000029.1 GCA_017988355.1 Bacteroidales bacterium
GCAAGCAGATAGACTATGTTTTAGGGAAGTTTTCAGAAGCAGATAAGGCAACAGTTAATCTAAAATGCGATATGATTAATGAAATAATACTATCCTTTTCAACAATTGGTATGGACAGAACAATGAACGCCTATAATAATAAATAAAGGATTTATCGGAATCAATTATTATCAGTACAAATACTTTTTATCTCTTTAAATAATGCTGCTACTGGCAGTCCCATAACATTATAGAAGCATCCTTCAATCTTTTCTATTCCAACGCTACCTATCCATTCTTGTATGCCATATGCACCTGCCTTATCAAATGGCTTATAGTTTTCAATATAATATTCTATCTCGTCTTGAGTTAACTCTCTAAAGAAAACATTTGTGCAGACGCTAAATGAATGAGTTTTGGATTTTGTTTTCAAGCAACAACCAGTAATTACCTTATGCTCTTTGTTGGAAAGACTTTGCAAATAAGATATTGCCATTTCTTTGTCTTCTGGTTTACCTATTGATTGTTCATTAAGAAAAACCATTGTGTCGGCAGTTATAAGGATTTGATCTTCTTTGATAAGATTGATATATGCATTTGCTTTCTTAAGAGCTAAGAATTCAGCTATCTTATCATATTGTATATCTTGTGGGTAGTCTTCCTCTACATCAATATTACTTAATTCAACATTAAAGCCCATTTGCTGTATAAGTTGAAGACGGCGAGGAGATTTGGAAGCAAGGATTATCTTCTTTTTGAGGATATCATTTAGATTAAACATATCTAATTGTTTTGGAATATCTTTGTGATTAGAAGTTCTTAGACTGATTGTCCTTATCTTTTTTGAAGACCTTTTGAGATACTTTTCTTCCTTCTTTATATTTTACTTCAGAAGTTTTATTGCCTAATGTATCGTAATTAACCCAAGTCCCAGTTTGTTTTCCGTTTGAAAAACTTCCTTTAGCTGAGGTTTTACCATCTTCATAGTATTCTATCCACTTACCGTTTGGTCTTCCATACTTAAAAGATTGCTCTCTAAGCTTTGCTCCTTGGGTATAGTAGAAGGTACATTTGCCATCTTTAACTCCATACTTATAATTTGAGTTTTCTAATAAAACATTTCTATCAGAATACTTTTCATATTTACCGTGAAGTTTCCCTTTTTGATATTCTGCCTTAAGAAAAGCCTGACCTCTTGTGTCATATAGAGTTTCTAGACCTTCTTTTAATCCTTCCTTATATGAAGATTCTGTTTTTATTATTCCGTCTTCATACCATGAATTCCATTTCCCTGACATCTTTCCTTTTGAGAAAGAACCCTTATCTTTTAGTTTACCATTTTCAAATAAGCTTTCCCAAATGCCTTCTTCTAATCCATTTTCATAGTTTCCTTTATGTAGAAGTTTTCCACTCTCATAATAAGTTATCCACTCACCTTCCTTAAGTCCGTTATCAAAGTTTCCTTCTCTCCATTTCTCAGAAGTTTCATAGAAGTATGTCCAAGTGCCTGTTTCTTTATCATTAATAAAACTTCCAGTGCTTCCAAGATTGCCGTTAATTCTATAATAGTATTTCCAGTTTCCGTTTCTCTTGCCTTGTTTAAGGTTTCCTTCCATTTCCTTAAATCCACTCTCATACCAGAAAACAACATCACCATTTAGTTCATCATCAAGATAAGCTCCTGTCATTTTAGGCTTTCCGTCCTTATGAAATTCTTTATAATCCCCTACTCTCTTTCCATCCTTGATTTGAACAGAGAAATATAATTGTCCATTATTATAATATGCTTTATTAAAACCATTGTCAGAATAACACTCCTCTTTCTTTACTTTACCATTTTCAAAATAATAAGTCCAAGTATCAATCTTCTTACCATTATTATCGTAAGATCCTTCTTGCTCCTTAGTCCCATTTTCATAGAACCATATCCAGCTTCCAACCCTAACACCCTTATCGGATTTAAAGCCTTTAGTTGATACATTATTATTTTTCCAATACTCAGTATATTCTTTTTGAGCAAAAGAACTTAGAGTAAAAAAACTTAGTATGGTTAGAGTAAATAAGAACTTTTTCATCTATCGTGAATATATTATTTCAATTTTTGCTGGCTTTGTTGCGTGCTTAGGCCCATTTAAAACAACCCTATTAGCTGATGATATTCTAGCATCGGGAATAAGATATATTTCTGATGAAAGGACATTTCCATTTAAATAGTTTTGAAGGTGGGAAGTTATTCGCATCCTATATGACTGTGAAGTTTTGTCATAAGTTCCCATATAAGATTCGGAGGTAAAAGCATCATTAATAAAAATCAACTGACCATCTTTATTCTTCTTATAACAAATTATTCTTGCAGGAATATTATTTGTTCCATAGTTTGCAAGATAATCCTCATCAACTGGAATAACCAACATTGCTTGATTAAACATTCCAAGACTTTGAGTTGAGTCCTTATACCATTGCATTAAGTCTTTCATATCTAATTTAGCCTTAGATATTCCTAAGGTTGCTAAATAAATCTTAGACTTATTACCAATGCTATCATTTGCTGAAATTGAATCATTGCTTGACTTTCTTTTTGATGAGAACTCAGGAATCTTAGACCCAGCAAAATTATAATCAATATGATTAAAACGTTTAGATGCCTGATCAAAAAGAAAATTATATTTTTGTGTTTTTTCGTTATTGTCTTGGTAATAAAGCATAAGACCAGAATAAGATGAGAACATATCAAGATAGACAATCATATCATCTGAGCCATCAGTAGGCGTTAACTTAATATATATTCCTTTGAAGAATTCTAAGAAGCTTTTATTATCTGAGAAAGGACCTGAAGAAACAATCTTTTCCAAGAAATCACTACCCAAATTAACCCTTAGTTGAGGAGCTAAAGTATCTCCCGAAACAACCACTCTCTCTTTTGGAGAAACTGTTATTACTTTAGATACAATTGGAGTTGAATGATATTGTAAACTTGAGTTTGTATAATATGAAACTGTGTCAAATGCATCTGTTAATTGAAACACCTCTATAAGCATTTCTTTTTCTTTAATGGTAGTGTCTTTTGCAAACATCCCATTATAAGCTATTGTAAGCAGGATTGAATCCGCTTGGTTTGTTTGTCCTATTCTGTAGGAAGAAAAATCCATTGTTGTTGAGGACAAACTAACTTGTGTGTAGATTGAAGTTTTCACCTGACCAAACTCTGAATCTTTATATGTTCCCAAAGTCATATAACGATAATTGCTTGTATTAAGGGAATCCCCCTCATGAAATATGTATGCGCTAATATCAAAGTCACTATATTTCTTAACGTTCAACATATCTGATTGGTCAACTAAGCCCATTCCCAACATTGAGTCTTCATCCACACAAGAAAAAAAGAATAGTGGTATTACGAAGAATAATAAATATTTTGTTCTAAACATAAGATTGAAATAAATTTATTTGATATAAACGAAACAAGCTTTCTATTGTTGCACTTAATGATGATTATTCTTCGTCTAGTACAATTATTTTATCGTAAAGGGCATTAATTAGTGGATACTGCTCTTCTGCTGGCGCATATTCAACAATATGTTTTTTGTTTTGTTTAGCAAACTCAATTAATTTTGGATTAACGTTTTCACTTCCAAGCACAACACCATCAGCATAAGAGATTGCTGCCATCATATAATTAATATAATCTGATTCCTTATAGAAGCTCCAGTCCTTAACCGTTCCACCATCAACCTTTAGTTTCTTGCAGAAGTTCTCATTAAGACTTCCAGCAAACTCATCGTCAACTAATGTGATAACAATTTTTGATGTTCCGAAAAGAGGATTGTTTTTATAGTTTGTTCTTTTGATATAGAAAGGCATTAGACAAGAGAACCAACCACTACAGTGAACAATATTTGGCTTCCAATTTAACTTCTTAATTGTTTCCAATACTCCTCTTGAGTAAAAGATTACTCTTTCATCATTATCAGCAAAAAGCTCTTCATTCTCATCAAGTAAGTCGTATTTTCTTTGGAAGTAGTCTTCATTATCAATAAAATAAACCTGCATTCTTGCTTGTTGAATAGAAGCAACCTTTATTATTAGTGGGTGGTCTGAACGATCTATTATTAAGTTTATTCCTGAAAGTCTAATTACTTCGTGAAGCTGATTCTTTCTCTCATTAACATTTCCAAAGCGAGGCATAAATGTTCTAATTCCCTTACCATTTTCTTGGATATATTGAGGAAGATATCTTCCCAGAAGCGATAATTTTGTTTCTTTTAAATAAGGAGTAATCTCCTGATTAACGAATAATACTCTACCTTTTGCCATATCTGTTTTAAATAAATCTTATGCAAAGGTAGTAAAAATAAAGCACATAATCAAAAATCTCAAAGTAATAAAAAATTTACTTCTAACTTTCTTTATCGTTAAGCATAGGTACAAATTTGAAATCTCCATACTTTTCCTTAACAAGGTCTAAATCCCCTTTTTTAATTATCCTATACATTACTTGAGTTTCTTCTCCCAAAGGAATAACCAAGACTCCTCCGACCTTAAGTTGAGAAACTAAATCGGAAGGTATTTCCTTTGCTCCACATGTTATTATTATTTTATCAAAGGGAGCATAAGAGGGTAGTCCCTTATAGCCATCTCCAAAATAACATTTCGCATTATATTTCATTAATTTAAGCACCGACTGAGCTCTAATATATAGTGGCTTATGCCTTTCGATTGTAAACACTCTTGCCTTCATTTGACAGAGAACTGAGGTTTGGTATCCTGAGCCTGTTCCTATTTCTAATACTTTTTCGTTGGGCTTTAAGTCCAAGAGCTGAGTTTGAAAAGCCACAGTAAAGGGTTGAGAAATTGTTTGGTCACATCCGATTGGAAGTGCCTTGTCTTGATAAGCTATATTATCTAATGAAGAATCTAAAAAGATATGACGGGGAACAACTCCAATTGCATCCAATACGCTATTGTCAGTTATGCCTTTTCTTTCTAATTCTTCAACCAGTGCTTTTCGTAGTCCTTTGTGTTTAAAACTGTCCGCTATCATTCCTTCATTTTTTCAGTAAGCGAATTTACAAAGAACTTATGACTTAGAGCCTATAATTCAAAAAAATCCTCTATTTTTGCCTTTTAAATATATCATATTTATTAATAATAAACCCAGCCTTAATAGCGTTAAGGCATTAAACTTATTCAATTACCATGAACAAATCCTTATTATCTAATAGTTATTTGACTATCTTAGTATTAATTCTTTTCACTTTTACGATTGGAAGTTGTGATAATTTTGATTCAGATCAAACAAGCCCTTCTTTTATTTACGTTGAGGGCTTCAATTTGGTTGAAAACCCAATTATTACTCAAAGTTCGGTTGATGGATTTCAAACAGAGGCAATTCAAGATGCTTGGATATATGTTGACAATCAATACATAGGCACCTACGTCCTTCCCTGCACCGTTCCAATTCTTAAAGAAGGGAAACATAGGATTGATGTTCGCCCAGGGGTAAAGCTAAATGGGATTGCACTAACAAGAACGGAATATCCTTTCTATACCTACTATTCAAATAACCATAATTTGGTCGCTGGCAAAACAGACACAATTCCTCCAATAGATATAATGTATGTTTCTGAATACACAGTTTTCGGTCTTAGTGAACTGTTTGAAAGACCATATCTCGCTTTCACAACCGATGGATTAAGTGCCGACACTAACAAATTGGTTAAATGCAATCACCAAGACACTGTTAAGTGGGGAGATTACTGTGGTGCAATGTACCTAAACTCAAACCAGCCAACATATCGCATAATATCCGACACAATAAATTGCAATAACTACTCTGCACTAATCTTAGAAATTGATTATTGGTGTAATATTCCATTTGATATAGGCATCTGTGGAAGACCATCCTCAGGCTCAGCAGTTCAATATATTAATGCAATGGCTCTTTATCCAAACGAAACAAAGGGATGGCAAAAAATTTACGTTGTCTTAGGTAAAGTTTGGTCTCAACTATCATATCCAAATGATTTTAGAGTCTATTTCACACCACAAAAGAAAGATGGAGTAACCAATGGTTGGGTATATATAGATAATGTAAAGATTATTCATAAGCCAAATAAATAAATCCTACTAACTCTCTCAAAAAACAGACTAATGAATAGGAAACGACAAGGAGCCAAGTATATTCTCTCCGATTTAATATCTGCACTTATTGCCTGGACTCTCTTCTTTATTTTCAGGAAAACAACCATTGATGCAGGAATATTTGACGATATGAACTCTGTATTCAGTGATTCAAATCTCTATAAAGGACTTTTCTTTGTCCCTCTTTTTTGGTTATTTCTCTATTTTAGTCAAGGAACCTATGCCGACACCTACAGAAAATCCCGTCTTAAAGAACTAGAACAAACATTCATTATCAGCGTAGTTGGAATTGTTATTATATTCTTTACCATCCTACTCGATGACCAAATACAATCCTATCAAAACTATTATTTCTCTTTCATCATACTCCTAATAACTCACTTCACCCTAACCTATACCCCAAGACTAATCATAACAACCATTGCTGCCAGAAAAATCCACAAGAAAATCATTGGCTTTCCAACAATAATTCTGGGCAATAGCTCAAAAGCAATAAAGATTTATAAAAATATAGAAAACCAAGAGATATCCTCAGGTAATAAAATCATTGGATATGTAAATATTGATAATAATCCCGATGATGGACTCTCAGGATTCCTTCCCTGCCTTGGCAACTACAAGGATATAAATCAAATAATATCAGACAATAACATAGAAGAAGTTATTATTGCGGTTGAAAAAAGATACGAAAACAACCTTCATAAAATCATAACACAGATCGAGACCCAAAACAATGTCTTAATAAAAATACCAGCCGACACAAAAGATATTTTATTAGGTAGAGTGAAGATGTTATCCATATTCCAAACGCCACTAATCTTAGTTTCAAATGAAATACTATCAAACTGGCAGAAAGTTATTAAAAGAGCAATGGATATAGTCTTTTCAATAATAGCAATGATAATACTTGCACCAGTTTACATTATCACAGGACTAATAGTTTACTTCACATCAAAAGGACCAATCTTCTATCGCCAAGAAAGAATTGGCTATAAGGGAAAACAATTCTATATGCACAAGTTCCGCTCAATGTATATGAATGCAGAGCAAGGCACACCAATGCTTTCAAGTGATAATGACAGCAGGATAACACCCTTTGGCAGATTTATGAGGAAGGTAAGATTAGACGAGATACCTCAGTTCTATAATGTATTAATAGGAACCATGAGCCTTGTTGGCCCAAGACCAGAAAGGCAGTTCTTCATTGATCAAATTGTAGAAAGAGCTCCAGAATATATGCTACTATTAAAAATTAAGCCAGGCATAACCTCATGGGGTCAAGTGAAGTTTGGATATGCAGAAAACGTTGACGAGATGGTCGAACGCCTCCAATACGACCTCCTTTACATAGAAAACCTATCCTTAGCCACCGACATTAAAATACTCCTCTATACTTTCATAATCATAATCCAAGGTAGGGGTAAATAAAACAAAATTAAAATTCTCTTCTTTCCCTCTTAATGTTTCTATATTAAGGATATAGATTAATATTCCTTTGTTTTATTTTCTTGAAACGCCATATAAAATTATTAAAGCTTTGATTCATTTTGCTGTGATGTACATCTTAGCTTACTCCGATGTACATCTTAGCGTCTTCTGATGTACATCTTAGCACACTGCGATGTACATCTTAGCAATTTCTTTCTTTGTTCTATGTTTTTTATACAGCGTTTCAGAAGTTTTATATGGCGTTTTAGGGTTTTCTTTCTTTTTGACTTTGCTTAGAAATGCTATTTATGTAATTGGAAAAGGAATTCCAATCCCCCTTCTTTTCTATTTTTCACTGTAATTGTTCCTTTGTGAAAAGCAATGGCATTCTTTACAATTGACAAGCCAAGTCCAGAGCCTCCAGTATCACGTGTGCGACCTTCATTAATTCGATAAAATCTTTCAAATAAACGGTCAAGATGAGTTTCTTCTAATATCCCTACTCCTGTATCATAAAAGGAAAAATAATAGAATTCATTATCTTCCTTGTATTGACTAATATATATCTTAATTCCTTCTCCTGCATGGTGCAATGCATTATCTGTCAAGTTGCGGAATATGGAGTAAATTAAGTTTTTATTCCCTTGAATGGAAGAATCCTTAGAGATATTCCATTGCATATCAATTCTTTTCTCCTCTAATGAAGATGAAAGATCGTTTTTTAGTTTTTCCAGAACTTGGACTATATTTATTTCTTCCTTTTTGAAAGATTGTGGTGCTTCTTCTATCTTAGTGATAAGGCTCATATCTTGAATTAGTTCAGAGAGTATAATAGTCTGATCAAAGGCCTGGGTAATGAAATGTTTTTTCTTTTCTTCATCCAAGGTTTGTTCTAAAACGGTTTCAAGGTAACCTCGAATGCTCGTTACAGGTGTACGTAACTCGTGTGCAATATTGCCTGTTAGTTCTTGCTTTAGAAGTCGTGTTTTCTCCTTTTTAGTAATATCATTCAAGGTTATTTCAAAACTCTTGTCCTCAAACCTATTTACACGCAATGAAATCGTTTTTCCTTGTTTGTTTATAAGGGTTTCAAAGTATATTGCTTTATCTTCCAAAATAAATTGGTTCATTTCAAGGAATGTGGTATCGGAAAAAATAGAATAAGGTTCGCTGCCAGGTTCGTCAGTTAATATATTTAGATATTGTATAAAGAGTCCATTATAAAACTCAACCTTTTTATCATAAGAGAAGAAGCATATCCCTTCGTCGGAGCTGTGAACATGTTGCAATAACTTCTCTCTCTCTGAATCTACTTCCTTTTTGCTTTCCTTTAATTGACGATAGCTTTCGGTTATCTTAATACCAATTTCTCCCAGCTCATCATTTGGGAAGTTAAATTCTAAAGACTCTCCATTACTAGAACTTATCACAAAATCACGAAGCTGTTTTATTGATTTGGAAAAACGATTTGTTCCAGCTTGTATTAGCAATAACATAACAATGAAAAGAACAATAATGAAATATAGGAAAGCATTTTCTGTTTTTAAGAACCTCTGGGTTTGGATATCATAAGGTAATGCTACTCTTATAAAGTGATTTCCAAATTTTTTAGCATAATACAAATACTCCTGACTATTGGATGTTGAGGTTCGTATGGATGATCCTTTACTATCTCTCAATGCTTCAATGATTTCAGGACGATTAGCATGATTCTCTAAGCTTGATATGTTTTTAATAGAATTATCAAAGAGTACATTTCCTTGTTTATCTATCAAACTCAGGCGTATATTTTGTGGAAGTAGCTCAATGATTGTATCGATGATTTGTGAGGAATCGCCACTTCGGTTTATTAGTCCAGCATTTATTATTTCGGCGTAGGCATCAAGCTTTTCTTCTAATGCTTCTGTTCTAAATCTCTTTTCCTGTGACTGTTGGAAGGTAATAACACCAATGGTGAAAACTGCAAAAATAATAGCAAAATATAGGAATAACCTTTTTTTATAATTTAATTTCATAAGTTGGAGGTATTAAATCTATAACCATATCCTGAACGATTGGTAATAATAGATGCATATTCGCCCATTTTCTTACGCAACCGAGCTACATGCACATCAACTGTCCTTTCAGTTATATAGGGCGTTTGACTCCAAACTTTACTTATTATTTCTTCTCGAGAGAAAAACCTTTCAGGATTATCGGCAAGAAGAACAAGGATTTCAAACTCAGTTTTTGTAAGTATAATCCCTTCTCCCTTTATTGTCAATTCCTTTGTTTCGAGGTCTATTATTAAGTAATCAAAAATTAGTTTACTTACTTCTCTATTCTCTGTAGAAAGGTTATTCTTCCTTTTAAGAACTGCCTTTATTCGTGCAATTACTTCTTTAACTGAAAAAGGCTTTGAGATATAGTCATCGCATCCTACAGAAAAACCTGTTAGCATATCGTTTTCGGTATCTTTTGCTGTCAAAAAA
>JAGNRX010000030.1 GCA_017988355.1 Bacteroidales bacterium
CTTGGTGGAACTTCATCGCCCATAAGCATTGAGAATACTCTATCTGCTTCTGATGCGTTTTCAATATCTATTTGACGGAATGTTCTGGTTTCTGGGTTCATTGTGGTTTCCCATAATTGGGTCTCACTCATTTCTCCAAGACCTTTATATCTTTGTACTGCAACTCCTGTTGGGCCAAGTTCAGTTTGGTGCTTTTGACGCTCCTCTTCTGTCCAACAATAACGTTCTTGCTTCCCTTTCTTAACTAAGTATAGTGGTGGGGTTGCAAGGTAAACGTGTCCTTGTTCTATTAGTTCTCTCATATAACGGAAGAAGAAAGTTAGGATTAGGGTTGCAATATGGCTACCATCGACGTCGGCATCCGTCATAATCACTACTTTGTGGTAGCGTAGCTTTTCCAGATTTAATGCTTTGCTATCTTCTGCTGTACCAATTGATACACCAAGTGCGGTATAGATATTCTTTATTTCTTCTGAGTCAAGTACTCTATGTTGCATTGCTTTTTCAACATTTAATATCTTTCCTCTTAGTGGTAGTATTGCTTGGTATTCTCTATTTCTTCCTTGTTTTGCTGTTCCTCCCGCTGACTGCCCTTCGACTATGTATATCTCACATTTTTCTGGGTCTGAATTTGAACAGTCTGCAAGCTTTCCTGGAAGTCCTGCAACTCCAAGAACGGTTTGCCTTTGCACAAGTTCTCTTGCCTTACGTGCTGCATGTCTTGCGGTTGCTGCTAATATTACTTTATTAACTATTAGCTTTGCTTCTTTTGGGTTTTCTTCAAGATAGTTGCTTAGTAGTTCAGAAACCATTTGGTCAACTGCTCCCATTACCTCATTATTACCTAATTTGGTCTTGGTTTGCCCTTCAAACTGTGGCTCTTGTACTTTAACTGATATTACTGATGTTAGTCCTTCTCTAAAGTCATCTCCAACGATTTCAAATTTGAGTTTCTCTAACATTCCACTCTTATCGGCATAGCTCTTTAGAGTACGAGTTAGTCCACGGCGGAAACCAGCAAGGTGAGTTCCTCCTTCGTGAGTGTTAATATTGTTTACGTATGAATGTAGGTTCTCTGTAAAAGTTGTATTGTACTGCATTGCTATTTCGATTGGGATATCTTGTTTCATCCCTTCAATGCATATTGGTTCTGGAATTAGCTTTTCACGGTTTCCATCTAAGTATTCGATAAAGTCTTTTAGCCCATGCTCTGAAAGAAATCTCTCAAAAACATAGTTACCTTCGCTGTCTTTATTTCTTTTATCTGTAATGGTTAGCTCTAATCCTTTATTCAGGAATGCTAATTCTCTTAGTCTTGTGCAAAGTGTATCAAAATTGTATTCTGATAATGTGAATATTGATGGGTCAGGTAGAAACTGAGTTGTTGTTCCTGTTTTATCAGAAGGGCCAACTTCTCTAACTGAATATAAAGGGATACCTTTACTATACTCTTGTTCATATTCTCTTCCATCTCTAAAAACAGATACTTTCATATCGGTAGATAGTGCATTAACACAACTCACCCCTACTCCGTGAAGTCCTCCAGATACTTTATAGGATCCTTTATCGAACTTTCCTCCTGCGTGCAAGACTGTCATAACAACCTCTAAGGCACTTCTTCCTTCCTTTTCGTGCATATCAACAGGAATACCTCTTCCGTTATCTTCTACTCTAATTGAATTATTGTCAAGAATAAAAACATCTATCTTGGAGCAGTAGCCAGCTAATGCCTCATCAATTGAGTTATCAATAACTTCATAAACCAAATGGTGGAGACCCCTAGTGTTTACATCTCCAATATACATTGCAGGACGCATACGAACTGCTTCCAAACCTTCTAAGACTGTTATATTATCAGCTGAATAAGCATTTTTTGCTTTTATCAATTCTTCACTCATTATTATAGTTGTTTTTTTAAATCAATTTGCAAATATAAGGAAAAAATACGAGATAATGGTTAGTTAGATACCGGATATTTTATTCTCGTGTGATAGACTGCTTGTAGTTTAAGCTTAAGATGTTGTTTGATTGCCGTTATATCCTTAAATGTTATGTTAGCATTGGAAAACTGATCTGTTTTTATTTGCTCATCAATGATATTATCGACCAAATCACTAATTGCTTTTTCAGAATGATCAGATATACTTCTTGAGGCTGCTTCAACACTATCAACCATCATAACAACTGCCGTTTCTCTTGAGAATGGTTTTGGTCCCTTGTAGGTAAATATGTTTTCATCAATTGGGAGATTTGGATGCTCAATCTTTTGTTTATTGTAGAAATACTTTGTTTTGCTTGACCCGTGGTGAGTTCTGATGAAGTCAATTAAAGGTTCTGGTAATTTATATTTATGAGCAAGCTTAACTCCATCAACTACGTGAGAAGTGATTATTTCTGCTGATTCCTCATTATTAATTTCGTTATGTGGGTTAAAGCCTGTGTGTTGGTTTTCTATGTAAAACAATGGCTTAAGAGTTTTCCCTATATCGTGATGAAGTGCACCTGCTCTTGCCAAAAGTGCATTTCCTCCAATTTGATGGATTAGTTCTTCTGCAATATTAGCTACTTGGACGCAGTGCTGAAATGTGCCAGGAGCTTTAACGGACAGTTCTCTTAGAATTTTACTATTGGTATCAGAATATTCCAATAGAGATAATTCACTAACGTATCCAAATATCTTTTCAAACACAAAAATTAAAGGAAACGCCAATAGAGTTAGTGCTGCATTTATTGCAAAATATGAGAATCTATATGGATTGATTTTGTTTAGATCAGCATCTTGAATTAAGGTTAGGGCTATATATATAATTGAATAGGTGAGAAATACTAATAGACTTGTTTTGAAGAAGTCTCTCCTTTTCTCTAAATGCTCCATACTTATGATTACCATCATTCCAACAATTAACTGATAGAATACAAACTCAAAACTATTTGGCACCGAAAAGCCTATTATGATTATATTTACCAAGAAAACATATAAAGAGGAACGAGAATCAAAAAAGGTTCTTATTAGGATTGGAGTTAGGCATAGAGGCGCAATATATATGTATTGAGAGTTTACGTCAATGATTAGTGATGTTGTTAAAACCATTAAAATTATGACAGATAATATTAAAATGATTTTCTTAGAATCGTTATATAACTCTGGTATTATATATTTGAAAAAGAATAGCATTGCTAATAAGGCTAATGAAACTAATATAAACTGCCCTAAGATTTGTTTGGACTTAATTTTTGGAGATGTGAATTGTTTTTCATATTCTTTTTTATAGATGGATAGTGCTTCGTACTTCGCTTCATTAACTTGCTCTCCTGTCAGAATTATTTGATCTCCTTTAGATATAGATTCTTTTATAGGAGATATATTCTTTATTTGTAGGTCTAAGTTCTTTTCTGTTATTTTTTCATTTAGTTTAAGAGGAGTTGTTATATCAGCTATTTTTATTTCATAGGGGACTGTGTCTTTAAGAATATATATGATATAATCTTGAGGAAGCCCTTCAATTTCTTGAGGGAGGGATATGTACTGGCCTTCCTGAACATCGAAATAAAGCTTTTTGTTTATGATTATGGCATTTTTCTCTTCCTGAAATTCAGTGTCAGTTTTATATATAGTAATATCGAATGGAGATATTAAATTCTCGTGTTCCCAAAAACCACCCTTTTGAAAATCATATTTAAAGGTTTCATCCTTTGGAGATATCCAAACTATTAATAAACTTGATAATAATATTAGAAAAACTTTGCCTACCGATGACCAAAACTTTCTAAATTTCCTTTTATTTGTTTTCACTTTTTTCTTTAATCTTTTTAGTTAACGCTGTACAGAAAACAAAATCGTTTAATTCTTTGTTATCACTTTCAAAAACGTTTTTGTTATTTCCCTGCCACCATAACTCCCCTTTATGAAGATAACAGATATTTTCACCTATCTCAACAACAGAATTCATATCATGTGTATTTATTATGGTTGTTATGTCGTATTCATGGGTTATATCGTAAATCAATTCATCAATTAGAATTGAGGTTTGAGGATCAAGTCCAGAATTAGGCTCATCAAAAAACAAATACTTAGGCTTAGCTGCAATAGCTCGTGCTATAGAAACTCTTTTTTTCATCCCACCACTTAGTTCGGAAGGCATCATTTTATTAACTCCTTTTAGGTTTACTCTTTCCAGGCAAAAGTTTACCCTGTCAAGCATCTTTTCATAAGAAGCTCTTTGGAACATTCTAAGAGGGTACATAACATTTTCTTCAATAGTCATTGAGTCAAAAAGAGCTCCTGCTTGGAAAACCATTCCAATATATTTGCGGACATCAATCTGCTCTGAAGGGTTCATCTTATTAAATACTTTTTCTCCAAAAAGAACCTCTCCCTCATCGGGCTGATGTAGTCCAACCAATGTTTTCATCAATACAGTTTTCCCACTCCCACTTAATCCTATAATTAAATTACATTGTCCTTTAGCAAATTTTATATTTATATCTTTTAAAATCTGCCTTCCATCAAAGGATTTCGAAACATTTACAAGTTCAACCATTAGAAAAACAAATTAGTCATTAATAGATTAAGTAACATTATTATAACACTGCTTTGAACAACTGCCTTTGTGCTTTGTATTCCAACTTCAACGGAGCCACCTTTCATAGTGTATCCTCTAAAAGCAGCAATTGATGATATTACAATTGCGTTAAGTGCAGTTTTAACAATTGCATAAACAATGTCATAGGCTGCAAAATCCATGCGAATTCCCTCAATATAGTGGAAGGTTGATAGACCATTTAAAGCTCCTCCAATCCCTCCTCCTATTAAACCAATAAATATACTTAGAATAATTAAAAGAGGAAAGAATACTAAACACGCAAATATTTTTGGAAGGATTAAGTAACTAGCGGTATTTACTCCCATTACTTCCATTGCATCAATTTGCTCTGAAATTCTTTGCGAGCCAATTTCTGAAGCTATCATTGAAGCACATTTTCCAGCCAAGATTAAAGATACTACTGTTGGGGCAAATTCCAAAACTATGGATTTCCTTGATGCAAATCCATATATCCAAGAAGGATAGATAGGACTGTCAAGGTTAAGTTTCATTTGAATTACAACCGCCGCACCAACAAAAAGAGAGACAACACAGACAATTGGAATTGATTTAACCCCCAAGGCATTCATCTCATGAAGCATCTGCCTTTTGAATATGTGCATATTCTGTGGTTTTTGAAATGCTTCTTTCATTAATAAAAGATATGCACCAAACTCAATAAAAAAACTTTTAATTCCTAACATTAGTATATTTCTATTAGCGTTTCATTTGCTTCTTGGGAAACTTTAATATTTTTCTTTTTCTTATATTTATTTTCGAGAATAGCTTCGGAAACAACATCTTCAACATATTTTTGAATTGCTCTTTTCAAAGGTCTTGCTCCAAACTGCTTATCTATTCCTTTTTCAATTAATAAATCTTTCAATTCAGAGGTGAATTCAATCGTATATTCTAAATTCTTAAGTCTCTTTGTTAGCTTGTTTAGTTCAATATCTATGATTTCAATAATATCTTCTTTTTCAAGAGAACGGAAGAAAACAATATCATCAACCCTATTAAGAAATTCTGGAGAAAAGGTTTTGTTTATATCATTATCAATTATACTCTTTTCAATATCTTCAATCTTACTTGTTATTGCTGCTGTTGAAAACCCTACTCCTATTCCAAAATCTCTTAGTTTTCTACTTCCAACATTAGAGGTCATTATGATAATTGTATTCTTAAAATCAACTCTTCTTCCAATTGAATCGGTTAGGTGACCATCATCCATAATCTGTAATAAGATGTTAAATACATCTGGATGTGCTTTTTCAATCTCATCAAATAATACAATTGAATAAGGATGCATTCTAACTTTTTCAGTTAACTGACCAGCTTCCTCATGACCAATATAACCAGGAGGAGAACCAATTATCCTCGAAACACTATGCTTTTCCATATACTCACTCATATCCAAACGGATTAAGTTGTTTTCAGAATCAAACAAGTATTTAGCCAATTCTTTTGCCAGATGAGTTTTACCGACTCCAGTTGGGCCAACAAAGATAAAAGAACCAATTGGGCGATTTGGATCATTAATCCCTACCCTAGCTCTTCTTATTGCTTTAGAAATTTTAGAAACGGCTTCTTTTTGTCCAACAACACTTGCTTTTAATACTTCTTCCATTTTGAGTAGTTTTTTTGATTCATCAGAACTTACCTTCTGAATTTTCACCCCACTCATCATTGAAATAACATTTGCTATATCATCTTCTGAAACCTTGATATAGTTATTCTCTATTTCTTTCTCCCAAAACTTATACCTAACAACTAAATCATCGTTTAGCTCATCAATTTCATTCTTAAGTTGTTTTGCTTTTTCAAATTCTCTCTTAATAACAACTTCTTTCTTCTTAGCCTCAAGTTCATTAATTTTCTTTTCAGTAGCAACAAGATCTTGTGGAACTCTTAGGTCTTTCACATGTGCCCTTGCTCCCGCTTCATCTAATGCATCAATAGCCTTATCGGGCAATTGTCTATCATTAATATATCTTTCAGAAAGGTTAACGCAAGCCTCAAGTGCCTTTAAATCGTATCTTACCTTGTGATGCTCTTCATATTTAAACTTAATATTCTTTAGTATTGTTAGTGTTTCCTCAGAAGTAGTAGGTTCAATCATTACCTTTTGAAACCTTCTTTCTAAGGCTCCATCTGCCTCAATGTTTTTCCTATATTCACTAAGGGTTGTTGCTCCAATACATTGTATTTCTCCCCTTGCTAAGGCTGGCTTGAATATGTTTGAAGCGTCTAATGAACCTGATGCATTTCCAGCTCCAACAATAGTATGTATCTCATCAATAAAAAGTATTATCTCTGGATTCTTTTCAAGCTCTGTGATAAGTCCTTTTAATCTTTCTTCAAATTGCCCCCTATATTTTGTTCCAGCAACAACTGAAGCTAAATCAAGGGTGTAAATCTTTTTCTTATATAATGTATAAGGCACATCCTTTGCGGCAATTCTAAGTGCTAACCCTTCTGCAATTGCACTCTTACCAACGCCTGGCTCACCTATTAAAATTGGGTTGTTCTTCTTCCTCCTTGATAGAATTTGCGCTATCCTCTCCATTTCAATCTCTCTTCCAACAATGGGGTCAATAAGTCCCATTTCAACTTGCTCAGAAAGGTTTTTCCCAAAATTATCTAAAAATGGTGTTGGCTTCTTATCATTTTTCAAAGAACCGACCTTTTTATATTTCTTCATTGGAGTCTTGCCTTCAAAGGAGAAATCATCCTGGGAGTCATCAATAAAAAATGGATTATCGATTGGTTTAAACGTTTTATCTATTTCTTGATCATCTTCCTCATCATCCTCTCCTAATTCATCATCACTATATGCCTCTGCTTGAGTTTTTATCCAAGAATGAATTATTTCGTAAGTTAAACCGTGACCAAAAAGAATATTTGCAACCAAGTTATTACCTTCTTTTAAGATTGCAGCCAAGAAATGTTCTGTCCCAATCTCTTCAACACCAATATCTGTTGCTTCAAGAAATGATAGTTTAATAACTCTTTCTGTTTGTTTTAAGAGAGGAACATCTCTATCTTGATTAATAGTATTTAAAACATTTTGCTTTTGAAAAGTATGTTCTATTTCTTTTTTAATAGACTGGGGATCAATATTAAAATCAGACAATATTTGCATTGCCTTACATTCTTTTTCACGTAATATACCCAGAAACAAATGCTCAACACCGAAGAAATCACTTCTTAGTCGCATTGCCTCATCACTCCCTGCCTTAATAACGTTTTTTGCGTGCTCTGTTAATTTCGGATCCATAATTAATATGTAAAATAAGACCAAAATTACTAAGATTATCTCTAATAATAGATGTTTAGACTATCTTAAATGAAAACAAAACTCAACAAACACAGTTTAAATCACTATTAATCAAAACTTAGAAGAGAAAATTATTTTATTTTATATCTACTTTATTGTTTTTATCAAATAAATTGAGATAAAACCTAATTTACAAATTTACTCAATAATTAACCATCTCAACTTAAGCCATTTATACAGAATAAATAATCATAAAATTCTTTCTTTGATTCAGCAAATTCTTTCTTTGATCTAATTTTTTGTTTCTTTGATTCCGTAAATTCTTTCTTTGATTCATTTCACCTACTTTTGATATTCATTATTACTCTTTTCAAATAGTTTCTTTTTAGTTGCTTTGTCATCTGAGAAATAAAAACTAATTTTGCATATTATTATTGAACAAGTATTAAAAATATAAAAACAATTAGAAAATGGCAAAAGTTAAAGCTTTTAAGGGTTTACGCCCACCAGTAGAGATAGCTGCAGATTTGGCATCTCGCCCATATGATGTTCTAAATTCTGCTGAGGCAAGATTGGAAGCAGAAGGGAATGAGGTTTCTCTTCTTAGAGTTACCAAGGCAGAAATAGATTTACCAGCAGGAATTGATGAACATTCAAAAGAAGTATATGATAAAGTTGTTGAAAACTTCAATATGTTTAAAGATAAAGGTTGGTTAGTTCAAGATAGTGAACCAAAACTTTATATCTATGCTCAAACAATGGATGGAAGAACTCAATATGGCATTGTTGGATGTGCTCATATTGAAGATTATTTCAATAATGTTATTAAGAAACACGAACTAACACGTAAGGATAAGGAAGATGATAGAATGATTCACGTTAACATTACAAGTGCTAACGTTGAACCAGTTTTCTTTGCATATCCTGCAAATAAGGAAATTGATCAAATAGTTTCTGATATTGTTAAGAACGAAAACCCTATTTATGATTTCATTGCTAAGGAAGACGGCTTTGGACATACTTTTTGGGTTATTAACGACCAAGCTAAGATAAAGAGAATTGAAGAGATATTTGAAAAAGATATTCCTGTTCTTTACGTTGCCGATGGTCACCACAGAACTGCTGCTGCTGCAAGAGTTGGTAGCGAAAGAAAAGCTGCAAATCCTAACCATACAGGAGAAGAAGAATATAACTACTTTATGGCGGTTATATTCCCAGACAACCAACTAAAGATTATTGACTATAATAGAGTTGTTAAGGATTTAAACGGATTAACTAATGAAGAATTTATTGCTAAATTAGAAAAGTCATTCGTGATAGAAAAGATGGGCAAAGAAGTATATGAACCATCTATGCTTCATGAGTTCAGTATGTATATGGATAAATATTGGTATAAACTAACTGCAAAACAAGGAACATATAACGATAATGACCCAATTGGGGTTCTAGATGTTACTATTCTTTCTGATTTAGTTTTAGATCAAATCCTTGACATCAAAGACCTAAGAACTTCAACAAGAATTGACTTTATTGGAGGAATTAGAGGATTTGGAGAATTAGAGAGAAGAGTTGATAGTGGTGAAATGAAAGTAGCATTTGCACTATACGCAGTTTCTATGCAACAATTAATAAATATTGCAGACAGTGGAAACATTATGCCTCCGAAAACAACTTGGTTTGAACCTAAACTTCGTTCTGGATTGGTTATTCACGCTTTAGACTAAGCTCTAAACAGACTAATAAAAACTTAGCCGTTATTGTTTCAATAGCGGCTTTTTTGTTTTCCATTAAATTATATTAGAAAAAGCTTGATTAATTTATTTTTTTTAAGTTACTTTGCAGACTGATTGTTATAAATATTTTTTATCATGAAAAGAATTACAACTTTATCAATCCTAATAATATTGATATTCCCATTAATATTTTCAAGCTGTAAAGAGGAAGAGGAATTTGGAAAAGACTTTTGGGTTGGAATACCAGCTTCGGGAACTTATTTTAAAATCCAAGTTGATGATATGATATGGGAAGGAGATGATTTTATGCAAATGTATGCAAAAAAAGGAATTCAAGGAGATGGAAGCAGTATGCTAGACCTTGTTG
>JAGNRX010000199.1 GCA_017988355.1 Bacteroidales bacterium
TCACTTCTTGTCCAAGGTAATCCTCAGCTGTCTTTTTCATTTTCTGAAGCACCATTGCTGAAATCTCTTGTGGAGTGAAAAGCTTGCCATCAATATCAACTCTTGGTGTGTTATTATCTCCCTTAACTACCTTATATGGAACTTGCTTTAATTCATTTTGAATCTCATCCCATGACTCTCCCATAAATCTCTTTATTGAAGATACTGTGTTATTAGGGTTTGTTATTGCTTGACGTTTTGCTGGATCTCCAACTTTTCTTTCTCCGTTTGCCAAAAAGCCAACGATTGATGGTGTTGTTCTTCTTCCTTCGCTATTTGGTATAACGACAGGTTCATTTCCTTCCATTACAGAGACACAACTATTTGTTGTTCCTAAGTCTATTCCAATTATTTTTCCCATATTGCTTATATTTTTTATTTGTTATCTTTATTAATTTATACTATTAATTCTTTTCAGTAGTATTTATTCAATAAATATGCCACTCTAAGAAAAATAATAGATTATGACATTCTGTCAGGAAAACAAAAAGAGCCGTCATTTACTATGAAACAACGACTCTTTAAATTATTAAAACAAAATTAATTTATTTTGCTGGGTCAGAGAATAATACTGGCATATAGTAATATGAACGAACGTTTACCCCCTCAAATGTTGCAGGAACAAACTTTCCAGGTATTAAACCAATAACTCTTATTGCTTCTGCATCAAGAATTGGATTTAGTCCTCTTTCAATTTGAATATTGGAGATTGTTCCATCTACTTCAACAATAAACTTTGTCATCACCATTCCTGATATGCCTGAACCAACTGCATTAGCTGGATAAACTGTATTTGCATAAATAAAGTCAGATAATGCTTGTTTGCCTAAAGGCATCTGTGCAGGAGTGTCAATTTGATCAGCAACAATTCCTTCTTGTGAATATGCTCCAAAAGAAAAGAACATTGCAATAACCAATATGATTGCTCCTAAAAAAGATTTAATTTTCATACTATTGATTTTTTTAAATTATTATTACTATGATTTCAACTATAGATAATCACTTAACTACCCTTTCAATACTATAAACAACAGTTCTATTGAAAAAGTAAGCGTAAAATGTAATTATTTTGTTAGACGAAATGACACTGGAAGCACAAACTGCTGTCTAACAGCCTTTCCCCCTTGTTGTGCAGGTTTCCATTTTGGCATAAGTTTAACTATTCTCACACCTTCTTCACCACATCCTTCACCAATATCTCTTATTACTTTGATATTAGATATTGAACCGTCTTTCTCAACAATAAAGGAAAGAATAACTTTTCCTTGAGTGTTTTTTTGTTTCGCTAAGGTTGGATAAATAATATTTTGAGCTAAGAATGTTGTCATTGCTTCAGCTCCTCCGGGATACGATGCCTCCTTATCAACAACTGTATATACAACATTGCCGTCTTTATCTGACTTATCAACTTGTGCATTAAGGTTAGTGCCAAGAGCCATCATAAATACAAAAACCATCAGTTTTGGCATAAGTGATGGTATGTTTCTAAAAATCTTTTTCATAATAATCTATATAATAACGTTAGTTGTTAATAATTAAGCAAAGGTATAGAAAAAAACTTTATTTTTGCAAATAAAAACAATATTAATATGGAACAATCATTATATCCCTTAAAGTTTTTACCCCTATTTAAGGATAAGATTTGGGGAGGAAGTAAAATAAAAGATATTATTGGTATTGATTATTCTCCTTTGGAAAGATGTGGAGAGCTATGGGTTCTTTCATCAATTGAGGGAGAGGAAACAATAGTTGAGAATGGGTTTTTGGCAGAGTCAACGCTTTCAGAGGTTATTGATATGTATATGGATGAGCTTATGGGTGAGAAAAACTATAACGAGTTTGGCGAAAACTTCCCTCTTCTTTTCAAGATAATTGATGCAAAGGACAAACTATCTGTTCAGGTTCATCCAGACAATAAGCTTGCTCAACAAAAGGGAATGGATAACGGCAAGACGGAGATGTGGTATATTATGCAGGCTGACCAAGGGGCTGAAATCATTAGTGGCTTCAACAAAGATATGAATAAGGTTGAAACTATTAATCGTTTGAGAGAGAATACTATTTCGGAGGTCTTGAATGTTGATAAGACAGAAAAGGGCGATTTGTTTTTTATTCCAGCAGGTAGGATTCACGCAATTGGTTCTGGAGTTATGCTGGCAGAGATTCAACAAAGCTCAGATGCAACTTATAGGGTTTATGATTGGGACAGGAAAGACGAAGAGGGGAATTCTCGCAAGCTTCATATTCAAGAGGCACTTGAGGCGTTAGACTTTAAGGCAGTTGAGGGAGGAAAAAGTGCGTATGACTATCAGTTAAATAAGACTTCAGAACTTGTTTCTACTCCATATTTCACAACAAATGTCCTTCATCTTACAGAAACCATTGAGAAAGATTACTCGCAACTTGATAGCTTTGTGGTTTACTTATGCGTTGAGGGAGGCGGAATAATTCATACTATGGGTCATAAGATTCCAATCATTATGGGTGAAGCTGTTTTAATTCCTGCAATTGCGGATAACGCAGTAATTCAACCCTTAGGGCTTGTTAGCATTTTAGAAACTTATATTCTATAATAAAGTAGAGGTAATATAAACTCAGTAAAACAAAAATAAAAGACTATGGCAATAATAAAATCAGTTAAGGGAAAGAGACCTGTTTTTGGAAAAGATTGTTTCTTTGCAGACAATTCAACAATAATTGGAGATGTTGAAACCGGCGATAATTGTACATTTTGGTTTAATAGTGTTGTTAGAGGAGACGTGCATTGGATAAGGATGGGCGACTTTGTTAACGTTCAAGATGGGGCATGCATTCACTGCACTCACCTAACTCACCCAACAACAATCGGCAACTATGTGTCCATTGCTCACCACGCAATTGTTCACGGATGCACCATTAAGGACAATGTTTTAATAGGGATGGGAGCAATTGTTATGGATGGATGCGTGATTGAATCCAACTCCATTGTTGCAGCAGGTGCAATACTTTTAGAGAATACACACGTGGAAACTGGCACAATTTACGCAGGAATTCCAGCAAAGAAAGTAAAGGACATTGACCCAGAACGTTTGGAAGGAACTGTTAAACGCATTGCTTCTTCTTATCCAGAATACGCTTCTTGGATAGATAAAGATTAGTTTTATAAGTCTTTGTTCTAATTTCCTATCTCTTTGATCTAAT
>JAGNRX010000031.1 GCA_017988355.1 Bacteroidales bacterium
TTTCTCTTATCGCTCAACTCATCAATAATTGATACAAACCTACTTGAAGACGGAGAATATGTCTTAGCCTTTTGCTTCAAATAAGACTTCTTATCGACCTTGACTACACTATTCTTATCAATTGTCATCTTAATGCTTCCACTAATAACCTCAACCTTATTTCTCCTAATTGAAACAACCTCTACAAAATTATTATCCTCTCCAATCTTAACAATATCACCAATTGCCAGAGCAGAATAATCAACCCTCACCCCTATATCTTTAGTTGGTGAAGTGGGTTTATGTTTATTCTTAACCTTCTTTTCCTCTTGCTCAATTTGTTTAATATCATCATCAATCCCCTCTTGCTCTTTCCTAAAACTTTCCCTTATCTCTTGCGTCTTCTCTTTATCTGCATTTATCTCCTTAATCTGCGAGATTGTGTTTTCAACCTTTCTATTTGCATTAAGAAGAATTTCCTTTGCCTCAAGCTTAGCTTGTTTTATTATGGCTTTTCTTTCAGCGTCTAAGTCTGCACTTAGTTTATTATATTTAAGAAGTACCTCCGAAAGCAGCTCATCTTGAACTCCTAACTCCTCTTGTTTTTTCTTTATCCCAATTTTCTCAACCTCCATTTGCTGTAGCTGTTGCTCAAAATCAAGATAAGAAGAGCCAATTTTATCAATAGCACTATCAATTATTGCTTTCGGCAGTCCAATTGTTTGTGCAATTTCAAAAGCAAAAGAAGAACCAGGACGCCCTATTGACAATCTATATAGAGGTTTCATATTATTTTGGTCAAATAGCATTGCTCCATTAATAATGCCCTCTCCCTTATCTGCCAATAGCTTAAGATTGGAATAGTGAGTTGTTACCACTCCAAAGGACTTCTTATTATTTAGATGTTGCAAAACAGACTCTGCAATAGCTCCTCCAATAACGGGGTCGGTTCCTGTTCCGAGCTCATCAATCAGAAATAAGGTTTTATCGTCTGCCCCCTCACATAGTTTCTTCATATTTAATAGGTGAGAAGAGTATGTGCTTAGGTCGTTTTCAAGCGATTGCTCATCTCCAATATCAATAAACATTGAAGGAAAAAGTCCAGTTTCGGAAGTCTCTCGCATAGGGACTAATAATCCACATTGAAGCATATATTGCAATAGCCCAACAGTTTTTAAGCATGCTGACTTCCCTCCTGCGTTTGGTCCAGAAATAATTAGTATCCTTCCCTTTTCATTAAGGCTTATCCTCAAAGGCACGATTTCTTTGGAGTTTTTTTCAAGTGTTTTTTCAAGCAGTGGATGGCGTGCATCGTACCAATTTATTGAGGTTTTATTTTCAACAATTGGTTTGCCTGCTCTAATTTTCAAAGCATATTTTGCCTTTGCTCTAATAAAGTCTATTTGAGAAAGAAAATAATAAGCCTGTTTTAAAATATCTATTTGAGGTCGTAGGAACTCAGTAAATTCGGTTAAAATCTTAACGATTTCTCTTTTTTCTTCAAGTTCTAACTCCCTTACTTCATTATTTAGTTCAACAATCTCAGCAGGTTCAATATAGGAGGTCTGTCCAGTTGAAGATTCGTCGTGAATAAATCCCTTAATCTTCTTTTTATTAGCAGAAGATATTGGTATAACTAAACGCCCATTTCTTATTGTTATTTCAGTGTCATCACCGCTCCAACCCTCTTTCTTCGACAAAACAAGTATTTTTTGAATCCTTTTGTCAACTTCATTGATTTTCCTCCTCTTATTTGAACGTATAATTGCCAAATATTCAGAAGCATTATCAAAAAACAATCCTTTCTCGTCAATTAATCGATCGCATCTAATTAATATGTCTTTGTCTATGTAGATATCTTTAGAAAGTGCCTTTAATGTTGGATATTTATCTTCATCAGCCTTTAAAAAGAAATTCAAACACTCATTAATGGTGTGTAGTGATGATTTTAGGTCAAAAAGTGAGGTCTGAGAGATGAATGTGCCTAAGAGACGTAATCTTTCAAGCTCAATTCTCATATCGAAGTAGTTGGATGAAGGGAAAACTTGATTTGTGACAAAAATCTGACGTAATTCTTCAGTCATATTAAGCAAGGAAACGATTTTTTCGTAGTCTGAAGAAAACTCCATTCTATCCACAAAACCTTCCCCTCCCAAACTCAAGCAATTATCTTTAATGGATTGACGTATTTGGTCAAAACCAATTTTTTGTTCTAATTTTATATTCTTCATATCAATAAGGACTGCAAAGATACACTGTTTTTTAATATTTTTTCCCTTATTTATCCAAATTTACTATATCTTTAATCCACCAAATCCTTTCTTTGATTCAGCAAATCCTTTCTTTGATCTACGGAATTATTCCTTTGATTCAGCAAATTAGATCAGTGATTCATTTCACCCTTGCTTTGATTAATTAATGAGTAGAAAAGAAAAAGACCTGAATTTCTTCAAGTCTTTTCATTTATTTGGATTTAAGAACAGAGTAGAAATTGGTTTTCTAATCCTCAAATATTAGTTCTGCTTTTGCTTTATCTAAGTGGAAGCGTCCAAAATTTGCTATCCCATTTTTATTTACTATCATTTTTTCAGTCATTCCTTTCTTAACCAAAACCTCATATTTATCTGCTTGGTGTTTTCCAATAAATGCTGTTTTGAAAGTAAGAACTGATTCATCTAAGATATTACCTTCTTTGTCGAATGCCTTATCTTTATCTCTAAAATCATCTTTGGTTATCCTGCCACTTAGAAGGAAATTCATCGCTACGTCCCAGTCCATTACGGCTGCGTCACGGTATCTTTCGTCATAAACAACTGGAACATTTGCTCCGTTAAGTATCATGTATAGCATTGATTTGTTTCCATTAATCATTGTTAGTTTTATGTTGCTGTCGGTATAAACGATTGGAACATTTGTTATTGGAAGTGGTTTATTTCCTTTAACCATATCAACAATTGGTTTGTTAAGTGCAGCGTCTTCAAGGCTATCAAGCATTTCAGAAGGAACATAGTCAGTCCTAACTATTCTAAATTCTGAACGGCGATTTAGTTGGTGAGCTGCTTCTTTTTCTTCGTATGTTCTAAGACTATTGATATAGCTTTCTGTTAGGGTTACTCCTTTTGGGAATATGAATTTCTTACCTTTGAATTCGGATTCAGTATCTCTTAATAAGGTTCTTGGTATTCTATCTCCATATCCTTTTGGAATTAATCTCTGGCGGTCAATTCCTCGTGAGAAAAGGAAATCAACAACTGCCTCTGCCCTACGTTGTGAAAGTGTGTCATTTGTTACTTGAGGAAAAGGTCTAATATCGGTGTGTGAGCGAAGTTCAATAACATAATAAGGATTATTAACCAAGACAACCAATAGGTCGGAAAGGGAGTCAAGGTATTGGTCTTTCAAATCCCATTTTGCTAAATCATATCGTATTTCAGGAAGTATTACTGGCTCTTTTGCAATTGGTTTTAGGCGGAAATCACGAACAAGTTCTTTGCTTGTTGTTAGTCCAACTGTTGATTCATTTGCTTCCTCATTCATATAATCTATTTGAGAAACTTGAACACTATACTTAACATTGTATTTTACTTGCTTGTCTGTAAATTCGTATTCTCCATTCCTATTTGTACGTGTTTCAACTGAAGTTTTGTCTGAACCAATTAGTTTTACCTTAGCTCCTTCAACAAGTTGCATTGATTTGTCATCTCTTACTGTTCCTTTAAGTGAGAAAAGCAAAGGTGCACGATAGAATGAATAAATATCATCTCCACCTACTCCACCTGCTCTATTGGAAGAGAAATATCCTGATTCTTCAGCTGCAATTGACTCATCTTCATTAGGATTAAAGATTATTCCTATTTCATCGTATTGAGTATTGATTGGATATCTTAGGTTGATAGGTTCTGTCCACTCATCATTCTTGTATTCTGTGTAGAAAAGGTCATATCCGCCAAGTCCTGCAAGTCCATCAGAAGAATAGTATAATCTTGTGTCGGATCTAAGACTTGGGAACTGTTCTTTTCCTTCTGAGTTAATTTGTTTACCTAAATTCGTAATGCTTGAAAATGGTTCATTAACGTTTTCTCTTGTTGCTTTCCAAAGGTCATAGTCACCTTGTCCTCCTGGGCGGTTGGAAGAAAAGTATATTGTTAGCTCGTCTGAGGAAACAGCTGGGTGGAGGTAGTTATAGGTAGTATCTCCTAAGTCAAGCTTAGCAAATGTTTGGGATTCTTCTTGGCTCGATGCACTCTTACCAATTGCTTCTTTAGCTTTTACTTGTTTCTTTTTTCCTTTGGCAGCAACTATAGGACGGCTATAGATAGCACAATTAAGTCCTTTGTTTTTTATAATATTACAACGTGAAAAATAATAGTTCTTTAGTTTACCATTACTGATAATTACAAGCTCTCCCTCGTTGGCTTTATCTGAATTAACATCAATCTCTGTAAATGGATTTGCCTCTGCAAGTTCGCCACCTTTAAGCTTTTGAGTTGTAAAGATGCTTGAAAGATATTCTCCTGTCCAAACGTCCATTTCTGCAGCATCTCCACTTGAACGAGAAGAGGTAAACATTAATTCATCTGTATTGTCAGGTTTTAAGAACTTAGGGAACCATTCATTCCATTCCGTATTCACATTTCTTTCATTCTTAATTTGATGTTTTGTTGGCTTTTGCATCCAGCTCTTAGCAAGAGCTATTGAAGAAAGTCTTCTTTGTGCCAGTTCATCACTAGGAACTAATTTTAAGTATTCCTTATAGTTAGTCTCAGCCTCATCCCATTCTCCTTTGAAACGTTGGAAGTCTGCCATGTGGAGGAAAATCTTGGGTTGAGCAGTGTAGTATCTTGCCTTAACAAGTCTTTGATATGTTTTGATTGCCTGGTCTTTGTCATCCATATATCGATAACATTCTGCTTGTTGGAACAAAATCCTATCTCTCTCTTGGCGATTAAGGCTAATATCGGCATAGGCTTCTTTATACAAATCAACTGCTATTGTATATTGCTGTGCAAAGAAAGCCTCATCAGCCTTTTCAGTTAGGCTTTGTTTTTGAGCAAATGCACCTAGACTTGAAATGCTGATTAATAAAAAAACAAAAAAACTCTTGATTCTCATATATTTAATTTATTTCTTATTTTTCATAGTAATAATCTACAAAAGTACAATTTTTTTTTATATATTCGTAATCATTAATTACGTTTTAATTGAATTAAGGTTTCCATATTGGTAGGTGGATAATAAAACTCGTTCCCTTACCCTCATCCGAAACAAAGTCAATCCTCCCTCCAACGATCTCAATAATGCTTTTAACAATTGAAAGTCCTAAACCACTTCCCTCTACCTTGGTTGTAAACTCAGAAGAGAAAATCATTGCTTGGTTCTCTTTCGAGATTCCATATCCATTATCCTTAATTGTAATCTTACATTCTTGATTCAACTGTTTTAGTTCAATTTCAATTATCCCGTCTTTTTGCCCATAAAGTGCTTGAACGGCATTCTTGATTAGGTTATTGAATATTCTTATATACTGCTGCTTATCTCCAAGAACCAAAACCTTATCCTCCGATTCATTATTATACCTTATGCTAATGTTTTCTTGATTTTCAAAAACCTCAATTGCTGTTCTAATACATTCAGATATATCGGTTACTTCATTTAAACTTTTCTTGTCTTTAGAATAATCTGAAAACTCGGAAGCAATTTGGGCAAGTGCATTTATTTGTTCTATTAAGGCTGGAGAAAGCTCTTGAAAGCGTTCATGAAACTTAACTATATCAGAATTTTGAAGCCTTTGAAGCTGTTGGATTGAAAGCTTCATGGGGGTTAATGGGTTTTTTATATCGTGAGCAACTTGCTTTGCCATCTCCCTCCATGCTCCTTCTCTTTCTTCTTTTTTCAATAGGTTTGTGCTTTCCTCTAATTTATCAACCATGGAGTTATAGGATAAAATCAAACTCCCTAATTCATCTTGTCTTGACCACTCTATTTTTTCATTTATCTGTCCTAACTTCACTCCTTTTAATCTTTCTTGCAATTGTCTTAGAGGCCTGGTGATGAAATTTGAAAGGAGTATTGATAATATTAATGCTAAGGTTATCCAAAGGATATATACATTAATATATGCTGAAACAAATTCAAGAATCTTATCTTCAATTTTCTTCTGTTGAATAATGTATGGGATATGCAAATAACCAATTCTTCCTTTCTCTGTTTCAATTGGCATATAGGCTGCACTATAATCCCTGTTCCCAATTCTTTCCTCCTGATAAACTAAAGGTTTAGAACTTTTGCTAAGCTGATTAAAGGCATGTGGGTTAATCAACTTACTAATTATTCCCTGAGAAAAAACTTTCGGACGAGAAGAGCTTAACAAGAAACCGTTTCTGTCGTAAATATTAATATCTGTTAGGAATGTATTAGATAGATCTACTATTTCATAGTATATATCGTCTGCTTGATTATTGCTGGTTTCAAAGTAATCTTCTAAAGAATAGCATATAGACTGGGTCTTTTCTATTAGTATATCTTTATTTGTGTTGTCGGTTAGTTTATTAAAGTATTTTACAGACATGCTTCCAAAAACTATAAAAGATATAAGGAATATTCCAATTAGAGTTATCTGCAAACTATTGCTTAGAGTTAGATTCTTAATTGAAAGAAATCTTTTTGGATTTATGCATATTTGTATTATTAACAATAAAATGGAAGAAATTAGAAATAGATATGAGGGTAGAGATAATTTATCTGAAAGGGTTTCATCCTTTATGCTTGCTATCCAAATTGTATTGTTTTTTTTATTTTGAAGTGTATAATGAGAATAGCCATTAGACTCATACCAAGAATTAGCTTTAGGATTAAGTTCTGAGGGATAATTGTAGTTCCCAACTTGAAGGACTAATCTATTATTCTTATAAACACCAAAATAATTTAAGTCTGCCCTTAATTCATCTTCTTTTGCCTCTTGACTAATTAATAAATCAGGATAGCCCATCTCCTTTGATGCTTTTTTCTTAACACAATCGATGAAAACAATCTTAGTTCTTTTCTCTTCTTTTACTTCAAAATAAGCCAAATAAACCTTTTCTGTCAACCCTTTACTCTCCCTAAATATTGATTTACTCTTTCCTACATTAATTGAATTTGAAAGTCTATAATCAATATATTCTTTACTGTTTATTGGTTTGCCTATTGAGTTGATAAGGAGTAATTCATCAGCATAACAGATTAGGATCTCTGTACTATAGGTTTTGTTTATCTCTTTTAAATAAGTATTTGTAATGTAAGCTTCAACCTTTTCATTATTTTCTTTTAAGAGTTTTGATTGGAAGAGGGTATCCCTTAATATGGTCTTTTCAATTTCAAGCAATGTAATTTCAGCTCCCTTATCATCGTCTTTTGATATATTCTTTAATGCAACTTCAATGTTGTGTCTTTCTTTTTGATAGTTATTATTATAAATCAGCACCCCATTTATTATTGAAAACAAAACAAGGAGAATAATTATATAGAGAACTGATGATAATTTATTTCTCGTTCTTAGTTCATTCTTTATTATTATTAATAAGATATAGAATGAGAACCCTAAAACTAAAAAAGAATAAAGAGAAAGGCTATTAAATAAAACTGCGCAAGAAGCAACTGCACCTATTAATAAGAATAGGTAATCTAATAAGAATTTTACTCTTTTACTATCTATTTCAAATAAGAACTTTTTAATAAATAAATATAGAGTATAACTAGCTATCATTATCTGAAACAGCAGAAGAAACACCGGGATATCAAGTTTAGTGATATCAGCTAAAGAGACTATATTTTGATAAGCTTGAAGTATGTACTCAATCGAATAGAAATAAATTAAAGAAGCTGGAATTATCAATCCCATTAAGAAGTACTTGATATTCTTATTTGATTGACTTATTTCTATATTTGAAACAAAAACAAATATTAAGATTTGAAGCAAGAATACCTCTCCAATGCTATTAACAAGAAAACTAGTATTATTAATAGTAGAAAAGAAATCAGAATTGTAAAATAGATACGATAGTTGAATATAGTGGAGTGATATATATAATATAGAATAAGAGATAAATAAAAGAATAAGCTTAGTGAAGTTATTTATTCTTACTCTCTTCATTAATAAGATTGAAATGAATTTTGCAATAAAGAAAATAATAATAAAGTAGAGTATTGATAATATATAGCTAATAAATGAATTTGTTTCTGGATAATAAGATGAGAAGTCTAAATAAGTAAAAGTCATATTATTTAAGGATAGGGCATAATCTGTCTTTTGAACTGACAGTTTTATCTTTTCTTTCCCTTTTAAATTAAACCTAAGATTAAAACTATTACTTAAATAATTGTTATTTAAAGAGTATTCATTCTTCAATAATGATGCATAAAGAATAATTGAATCCCCCTTCTTTTCATTCTTTAGAAGATAGTAACCGTTTAAAAGTTTAACGACACTTTTATCTAAACCATTAGAATAAAGCATGGGAATTGGAATATCATTATTAGTCCATGAAACAAGATTGTTCTTATAATAAACAAACTTCTCCCCAGAGGTTTTAATGCTATCATACTCCTTATTAACCTCTAATTGTATTTCTTTGGCAATTCTTTCGTTTGAATGAGTTCTTGACTCGATAAACAATAATGATACAAACAAAAGAACAACTATTGTTATCCCAACAAGTTCTAACCTATTAATTATTTTCTGTCCAAAACCTTTATTCCTCATCCTTAAACAATAATTTTCAGCAAAGATAATAAATTAAATTCTTAAATATAACATTAAATTAATCAAATCACGCTCTTACCATACCATTCTTTACTTTAATCCGCTGAAACTTTGTTTTGATTTCCTGTCTCTTTGATTGATTATTCTATCTCTTTAGTCTAGTAAAAGACAAAAGCACGAAAACAAAACACGTATTTACAACAAATCTCAAAGAAAAAAATAGACCTATTTAATTTATTTCATATCAACATATTATTATGCTATCTGAACTACATGAAGAACTAACTCAAGAGAAAAAAACAAATTTTTTACTAACTATTTTTGGTAGTGAAGAAAAACTTAGTATCTTTGCACCCCCAATTGAGAGGGAAAAAATACAAAAATACAAGAGATGTACGCAATAGTAGAAATCGCAGGACAGCAATTCAAGGTTCAAAAAGATCAAAGACTTTTTGTTCATCGTCTTCAAGCAGAAGAAGGAGCACAATTAAGTTTTGACACCGTGATGCTAAAGGACTCTGATGGGGAGATAACCATTGGTGCTCCTAAAATTGACGGAGCTTCAGTTAAAGCAACTGTATTAAAACATTTAAAAGGGGACAAAGTTCTTGTTTTCAAAAAGAAAAGAAGAAAAGGATACCAAAAAATGAATGGTCATCGTCAATATTTATCACAAATTCAAGTAACAGAAATTTTGTAATAAAGATTTTTAATAGTACATTAACAAGTAAAGAATATAGATTATGGCTCACAAAAAAGGTGTCGGTAGTTCAAATAACGGACGTGAATCGCAAAGTAAACGTTTAGGTGTTAAGATATTTGGTGGTCAAGCTTGCATAGCTGGAAACATTATAATCCGCCAAAGAGGTACAGTTCACAACCCAGGCAACAATGTAGGAATCGGTAAAGACCATACATTATTTGCATTAGTTGACGGAGTTGTAGAATTCAAGAAACGTAGAAACGATAAATCATACGTATCTATAAGACCAATTGCATAGACAATAATTTTTAAATGATAATTGACTTATTGCTTCATAACGATAAGTCATCAAGAAGCGAGCCAAAATGTTGGCAAGCGATTAGATCTTTGACATAAAGGACATACAAGAAGAGAAACGAGAGAAAGAGAATTAGAGCGTACGGGGGATGCCTGTGGCTCTCAGAGGCGAAGAAGGACGTGACAAGCTGCGAAAAGCTACGGGGATTG